>JANPGE010000049.1:0-50081 GCA_031423805.1 Segetibacter sp.
TTTAACATCACAAAGCAACAATAAGTCTGTAATAATAAAATGGGCTAATAAACCTTCTGGTAAAATATAGCTTAGCAGTTCCTTTTCCAATACTTTTTTATGCAAAAATAGGGTTACTCCCCACTAAATAAAACTGACCCAAAACAATCTTAGTTAATGTAAATTTTAAAAATTAATATTTAGTAAGGTTGAAATAAATGCTGATATTTGTTTTATTATAAAAATTTTCCACTTTTATAGTTGGTCGCAATCAAAAATGGTAGCTGAATTCTTTAAAAGAATTCACTCAAACGCTTAGGGGTAGGTGTTAGATTAAGAAAACCGTTTAAATGAATATTTCATTTGGCGGTTTTTATTTTTGGGTAGTTTAGTTTTGGTTACCCTCATATTTTGGTAATGATCAAAATTGCGACCTTTGCAATGCATTAAGACAAACGAATTTCACCTATTTCAATATCGTATTTGTCTAACAAACCGGGTAAGCCGTTTAATGAAAAAATTGCTTTTTTAATTCGATTTACCTCGGGATCAATTGTATAGTTAAATGAGGTAATTAAATTGGCCTTTTCCATTATAGTGTTGCTGAATGTTGCTCTATCTAAATCACAATTGTCAAATAAAGCATTGCTTAAATCACTGTTTGTAAAATCTACTTCCTGAAGTCTGGAATTTTTGAAAATTGAATTTTTTATTCTGCATCCATAAAAAGATGAGTGGGTTACATTGCAGTTGTCAAAACTAAAAGTCAACCCAAATGGATTACAATCCTCAAAACGAAGCCCTATCATTTTACAATCTTTAAAAACAACATTCCTTAATGCAGTTTTTATAAGTGCTGCCATACTTAAATCGCAGCCTGAAAATTTACAATCATAAAAATTAATACTCGAAAGATTTGTATTGGAGAAAATGCAATTATTAAAGGTGCAATTTTCATATTCACCGGTGGTTAAGTGGTGGGTAGCAAAATCATTCTTTTCAAAAATTTCATTTTCAATGTAGTCCTGTTTCATTTATTCGAAATTAATA
The DNA here is from genome assembly GCA_031423805.1 of Segetibacter sp. Lineage (GTDB taxonomy): Bacteria > Bacteroidota > Bacteroidia > Chitinophagales > Chitinophagaceae > Segetibacter. Next base: position 1,030 of record JANPGE010000049.1, read on the forward strand.
AAAACCAAACACAGGAACGAAATATTGAAACCCCAAACCTAACTAATTCAACTGTGGATCAAAACCAATAGCAGCAAAAGGGTCTTCGGTTTCTTCGCGGTTATCATTCCATTCTACAATAAAATTATTTTTTCCTTCGCCTATCATAATGGTCATGTAGTGCAGCTGAATTAACTCTAGCATGGAGAGGAAAAGAAAAAGTGCATGTATTTTATCCTCACATTTTTCAAAAACCTTTTCAAAAGAAACTGTTTTATGTTTGCGTGCCACCCGTAATACATACTCACGGGTTTCTTCCATAGTAAAATTATACCTTACTACAGTATGAACAGGTGCATTTTGGCGGTCGTGTACTTTTTGCATTACCTTTTCAAAAGCCTTCATAAGCTTGAAAAGCGTAATGTTCTGAATCTCCGTTCCTTCGCCTGATTGCTCGCCTATGTAGGCTAGTTCACGTTGTACATTTCCACGTTTAATCATCTGCATACGAATAACTTCCATCTCGGCCATTTGTACAGATGCTTCTTTGAAACGCTTGTATTCCAGTATTTTATCAATCAATTCCTGACGAGGATCTACTTCATTACCATGTGCATCTATTTCCTTGCGGGGTAGCAGAAGCTTAGCTTTAATGCGCATAAGGGTGGAGATGAACAAAATAAATTCGCTGCTCAACTCTATATTTAGTGATTCCTGTGTATGTATATAATCTAAAAACTCCCTGGTAATGCGGTTTATAGGAATATTATAAATGTCTAATTCATCACGCTCTATGAAAAATAATAGCAGGTCAAAAGGCCCCTCGAACTGCGGAAGTTTAATCTGATATGTTTCTACACTTGTCATTTCACCTGTTAATTTATAATGCGGCTAATATCTTGCCCGTTTGTACAAATGTATTGTTAAGTGTGTGGCTGGTCTAAAAGGGAAATGAACAGTTAATGCACATGTGGATTAAGTATGGATAAGTAAAGTTGGGGGGTGTTTTTGTTTCACATAACGAAACTACAAATACAAAGTAACAACGGATTAGACTGATATTTTTATTGCATTTTAAAATAGGATTGTAACAAATTAAGAAATGAAAAAGTAGGAAAAGATGCCATTTTTTCAAATGATGAAAGGATTGTGACCCGACAAATGCGCATTATCGTCAACTTAAAAAGCCTGAAAGGCTTTCACTTGAATAGCCACGGGTGCAACCCGTGGAATGAGATAACCCGTTTTATTTTAAACCCCAACGGGGTTGCACAATACAAAACGTACAATTAGTCTAACCACGTTGGTGGTGTAATAGAATAATGTTGCATAACGAGGGTTTCACCCGGTTATTAAAATGTTACCCATTTGGGTAAAAGAAACACCTAAAAACCTTACCGGAAAAGTACATTTTGGCCATTTCAGTTTTAATTAAGCTTACGCTAATGCGAAAATGGGCGGCAGGCAACAACGATGATGCTATGAAATAAATAAACTGTTACAAAAAAATACCCGTCCAAAGATAAGCCGGGTATTTTTCCGAAATCTTCTTTTACTGTGTCAACGATATCCTGATTTGTATTCCTGCCCTTACATTGGTTGTAGGTGCAGAAGTTGAAATGTATGGGATAACTTTTCTGCGGTCGTAATATAGTTTAATGTTGACCCTGTTATTAAGTACATAATCTATAGATGGTTGCAGGGTGTACACTTTTTGTCCGCCGGTGCTAAAGGCATTGTCCTGGTCAAGACGGCTGTTGCTTGTTGCATCATCACGCATACTTACATCGAGGCGGAAGTTTACATCGTTCTCCAGTTTTTTACCTTTGGTAAATGGCACCTTGAAGGGAAGACTGAAACCTTTCTTTCGCCAACTTGCACCAAATGTCCACTCGGTACTATTGATCTCACTTAGTTGATAATCTACAAGGCTCAAACTTAACTGCCTGCTTTTTTTGTATTGGAAGCTACCAGTAACCTGACTGACTGTAGTAAAGTCCATACCAACAAGGGGTGCGAACGATTCCTGTATAGTTACATTTGGAACAAGGAAGTAGGGAATGAAATTTCCTGAAATAGTATCTCTGAAACTTGGGAATAAATAATTCAACCTATCCTCGTACAATAAGGCACTATTGAAAGTATTCATACCAAGATTTCCTGTATATGCATGTGTAATACTAATGGTGCTGAAAGTAGCTGCCAATGCAGGTATCCTTGTTAATCCGGTATAAGTTAGCCTCCAGTTTGGTAATGGTTTAATGCTGTTGAATGGATTGCTTTTGATATTAGGATTTGCCTGTTTGATTAAACCCACCTTTTGTGGATCCTGACCGGTATATGCTGCTATAAAAGATGGAATTAATACATCCTGTGCATATCTGTTATAGCCAATGTAATAGCCATCTGCTGCCTTGCCTAAATTTTGTTGATACGGATTAGACAATGCCAGCCTTTCTGACAATATCAACCGGTATGTTTCAAACTTGCGGAAGGTTTCAGATATTTCCGTGGGCTTTCCTTTGCTGAACAGTGTTTTAAATGCAATATAAGAAACATTAAAACCTCCAGTTGCCAATGGATTGAGATGCTGAAACTTACCACCATCTGAAACTACTTTGTACAATTCAGAGTAATCCTTTGTATAGGTCTTATCAAGGTTAAGGTCTATGGTAAACTCTCTGATAGGCTCCAGTTGTGCTGTGATACTCAGCTTCTGATCAAGACTTTGGCGATATAAATAGTTGAGCGTGGTATCTCTTGTTATCAGGCCATTTGCAGCTTTTTCTTCAAGCCATTGGTTATCGGGTTGTTTACCAAATACATAGTCTAACCCCGGTGCCATACTGTTCCAGTTTTGTCCAAGGTATTGTGTACTGTCTGTATAACCCGGAACACGGCTCTTATAATTTTCACCATAGTTAATAGAAGCCCGTTTCACCATGGTTAATATTCTACCTCCTGCCTTTTCTATACCATTCAACTCTACAGGACGATTGGCCCGTTGCTGACGGTAATTTCTTTTTTCTTCCCTACGTTGGGTTCTCCATTTTCTTAAAGCAACCCTACGTGCTTTGCCGGTTAGCCCTTTAACCACATCTTCCCTTGACGGAAGAGAGGATTTAAATTCATCGTCCTTTTTATCCTCCTTAGGTTCGTCTTTTTTCTTCTCATCACCTAACGTGTTTTTTTTGTTTTTGCCAGATTTTTTACCACCTTTTTTGCCATCGCCCTTCTCTTCATCACTTCCCTTGTCATCATCCTTGGGAGGTGCCGGTGCAGCATCCTGATCCAAAGCTCTTAACCAACGAACTTTTGAATAGATACGGGTAAAGTCAAACTCACCATTGATGTTATTTTCCTGACTGTTTTCAATGGTATTGCCAAGGTTAATGCCTAACTGTCTTTGTATACGGCTTGCACCAATCCAATTATAAGTAGTCGTATAACTGTATCGTGCATTTACAAAACTGGTAAGCGGAAATTTAGAAAGCGGCAAAGTGTAACTTGCAATAGCCTTCTGTTGGTAATTGGTATTTCTACCTCCATTTAATAAATTAGTGCGTACAGTATCATTTTTTTCTTTGGTATCAATGCGGCCATAGGGTTCATCAATACGTGCATTGTTGACCGCAGAAAAATCTACATTGAATGAACGGGTAAGGTCCCAACGCATATTGTAATAACGGTCAAAAGTGAAAAACTTATCGTAGGTAGTATCTACTGCTTCAACCTTATTGTCAAAGCTGTTTACAATACGTGGTACAAACTCTCCAAACTGCCTGTTTATATCTGCCCTAAAGCTTAGCAAAGATGGTTGAGGATTAAAGTTGAGGTCTTTAATCAAGGTGTACCATTGAGATCTGGATTTTATAATTTTCTTAAATGGCTCTAAATATTTAGGGGCTGAATTATTAAAAGTATAGCCCAAACCTACCCTATGTTTCACTACGTCGTTACGTTGTATAAGTGGCGTTGTTTGTTCAAATTTTATAAATGAATAACTAACATCCAGATTGCTTGGACTCCATATTTTTGTTTTTGAACCCGGTGTAAGTCTAACGTTGGTGAAGTTGACCGTTTTGATAGTTGTTTTATCAACTGCTGCTTTTTTAGCTGCTGACTTTTTATCACCGCTTAGGGTGTTCAATTTATCCTTCAGTTTAATGTCAAGATCATAAGGGTCGTATTGCGGCGATTTGACCGTTTGATTGATACTTGCATATACCGGTATAGAAATGCCTAACGCTTTTGGCAATAACTTGCCTAACTCAAGATTGGTTGCAATATCATACTGCATAAGGTCTTCTCGGGCCCTTTCGTTTATTCTCTGTTCTAATGTACCAAAACCTGTGGTATGGGTACTGGCGGATATTGCTAATGTACCCAGGTCAGCCAATGCAATATCAACACGTCCTGTTGCAGCATACCCCCCTTGCTCGTTTAGCTTGGAAAGTCGAAGTTCATTGATCCATATTTCTGCGTCAGCAGGTACACCATCAGATACAACTGTATTTTCGACTCCAACTAAAAACGCTTTAACCTCTCCAAGATTTGGGTTGCCTCTAATAGCAAATGATCTGTTTCCAATAGTTTGTTTATAATAACCATCGGGGCTAAAATTTGCAGCATTTCTTTGCGTTTTTAACTGTATAAGTTGCTGCAAATCCAAGTCAAGGCTATTGCTATCGGGCCAAACACTTTTTTTGCCCTCTTCTGTATTCGGATATTGCCCATTAGGAGTAATTTTTAATGGAATTTTTATCTCATAATAGTTATTTGCGAAATCATTTCCAATTCTTATTACTGCATTCAACTGATTTTCAAATAATAACTGACTACCCTTCAAAGTTTCAGCATGTATAAACATACTTAATTTACCATATTGGCGCATATCAAGGTTCATTGTTTTGAAGGCACCCCTTACTGTATTTGTTGCCAGATTACGAACCTGAAAACTCATTGCCTGCTCATTTTGCAGAAGATTTACACCATTGTTACTCAATTGCTGTACTCTTTCTATTCCGGGCGGTATCAGGTAGTTCACAGGTTGACGCTTACTGTTTTCCTCCACATTTACTGCAAGTACATTGAAGTTGGTAGGGTCAGGTATGGGAATGGGTTGGTTAGTTCCTGTTGAGTCAATATTAAATCTCGCTGTCCTCCATTGGTTTCTTACTAAATCAAAACGTGCAAAACGTAATGTAACAGAATCTTCAAAATCTGTCAGGAACATTCTCATAAATCTTATAGATTTAAAGTCAGGAATGTTACCAACTTTAGATTCATAGTTTTTAATAGGCACCCTGAATAAATACCAGTTTTCTACCCCTTGTGTTCCGTCTGCATAGGTAACCCTTACTTCTTGTTTATCAGTAATGTAGTTAGAACCAACGCCCATGTTTGGAGTAAGGTCAATTCTATATTGATAGTATTCTTCTGTTTCATTTAAAGTATTATCTCTGTTAAGATCTTCATTGTCAGGGTACAAAGTAGCCGCAGGGCTAAACTGTGAACTTGTGGTAGAAATGGGTGAATTGCCTTGTGGGTTGTTATAGTCTTTGTAACGGCCAAGCAATCCTGTACCTGTAGCATCGTAAGAAGCATCTCGGTACCATTTATAATCATCGTTTGACGGATCATTTAACACCCTTGAAAGCAATGGCGAACCGGGAAAATTTTGCCTGATTATGTTAACATAATCTCCATTTCTTTTTACCAGTTCATCTGCATCATTTAAGCCATCAAAACCCACATCCTGAAATGGTCTGTCAGCAGGGTCGTTGCTAAAAGCCTGTGTCACCTGTATTGGATTTACCGGTGTTCTTCCCCAAACAGTAGAGGTATCTACAGCAGATGGTTGATTGGGTGAATTGAGACCATTTTCATAAAACCTCCTGCTATCTTTTAAAATGTCTTCACTTAAAGTACCAAGGTTCAGATAAAGTTTTCCACCCCGGCTTGTATTGTTTTTAATAAATGGATCCTGCACCCAAAACTCCATAAACTCAACATTGCTGGTTTCAAAATCTGTTTGATCAAGGGCACGCATAATACCGCCCCATTTAGCGGCAGGATTTTTAAATTTACCACTACCATCCAATTCAGATGTTCTGCTTTCGAAATTGTAAGGGCCAATATCTTTTGGATAAAAAGAAAGGTCAAAAGTTACCGATTGATTTTCACCAAGATTATTGGTACGCTGTGGAAAAAGCTCCTGATTGTAAACCGCTCTTACCCGTGGATCACTTAACTCTATTACATTTTTCTTGAGTGGATTATTAGCACTGTTTCTATCTTGTAGTATGGGTTCAATATTGTACCACGCCAACTTTGCCCTGTTTTTATTATAAGCTAAACTATCGTTTAGTGTTGCTTCAGCAAACTGTTGTGGTGTACTTGCCAAAGCCCATGATATAAAAGGGAAACGAAGGTCAATACTGTTTCTTGTTCCTTCAAAATCGTCAATGTAGATGAGGCCTTCATCGCCTGAACCAATCTGTGCCGGATGACCCGGTTTTAGTATTGCCGCTTCACCATAAGCATTAATGGTGGACATTGCCGTAGTATTGTAAAAAGGCAATTTATTCAATAACCTTGTAAGTCCCGGGGCTTCTGTACGGTAGTTGAAATCCAGGCCATACATAGTATTCTTAATAGGGTCGTCTCCATAATTAACTTTAGTGAAAAATGGTCTTTCTGATAAACGAACCATACTTGCACCCAAAGACAATTTTTTGTTAGCAATATAATCCAATCGCAGCCCCATAAAGTTACGCTGCTGTACCCCAAAACCTGCATTGTTTTCGAACTGAACATTTACCGGAATCCCACTGTTTAGGATTGCACTATTAAGGATTTTAACCGTACCAAGGTTATAATCAATACTAAAGTCAAAACCCTCGCGGAGTACCTGCCCACCCGCCGATACAGTAACAGAACCTTGTGGTACATTAAATGCTCCCAGATATATTTCTGATGCGGAGTTGCCCTTACCCGAACCTTGCATTACAAAACGATTAAGGTTGGCATAGGTCTGTGCTATTGCCTTTATGGAATCATAAAGCGGATAGTAAATGTATTTGTCTTTTACGGCCTGACTTTGAGCATTAAATGCTAATGCTTCCAGATCTCGACCAAAAGGCTCAAGTAATGGAAAGATTATTTTTCCTTGCTGTGACAAAACAGTAAAGCCTTCCACAAAATCAAATACTCCATCGGGCTGTGGATCATTCTGATTGTTCAGCCTATCCATGTTTAATATGCGCAATAACGAACGACCTGAAACAACTGTATCAGATTGCGGTAAAAAACGCTTCAAACCACCGCTCGGTTCCTCATACAATAAATTCAGCTTAAAATCTTCTTTAGTAATACCAGGAAGGTCAAGCGAGTAAACGTTTTTCATCATCCATTTCCAAATGGGAAGTGGTTTGCATATAGTACCGCTTGGATCGCAAACTCTAGGACGTTGTGATGTCGCTTTCAGCATTTTCAGGAACAAAACTTTTTGTACACCCTGCGTAGAATCAAGGCTTACATCCTGTGCAAATTCTCCAACCTGGTAAACTTTGCCATTGTAAGTATATTGATAAGCCACACCTAACACCTCATCGGGCTGCAACTGTTGGTTAAGGGAGACAAACCCTATTTGTGGATTAAAATAATATTCGTTGGGAGTGAGCTTGCGGGCAAATGTTTTTTCATAATCCTCAACAGGCTTTAAACCAAATGTTGTAGGGTTAGTCAAAGTAGTATTTACTAATACAGGATTCCGGCTAAGCTGCAATAGTTTGGAATACAAATTATTGGCACCATTATAAGGTAATGAACCCGCACCGTTTGATGGATTATTATTGGGATTGTAAGGATCTCCCTCACCCAAATCCATCAATGCAACTACATCACGGGTGTCAGTTGTTGCACCTGTACGATTGGTAACCCAAACTTCAATCCGCATAATTTGTACCTGACTGTTTACAATAGGTACATTTTTCATGGCCTTGTTATAATTCTGACGAAAATAATCACCTAATAAAAAGTGTTTGTTTTCTTCGTAATCATCTAATCTTTTGTTGAAAGTAGTGGTAGCTGCCCCGCCCTGCAAAGCCAAAGACTGACGTTGTGCTTTTTGATTAGCCAATACTCCGGTAACATATAGTTTGCCAAACTGTAGCGATGTCTTAATACCAAATAAACTCTGTGCACTTGGTATCAACGTTCCCTTACTTGTGTAGGATACATTTCCTGCTTCTATTGACTTAATAATCTCATCGTCCATGCCTTTGTAGTCCAGTTTTAGCTGATTTTCAAAGTCAAAGTTGGCCAACGTGTTATAGTTAATGGGTAGCTTTAATTTATCACCGATGTTTGCAATAACATTAATGTTGGAGTTCATGTTGAAGTCGAATCCGCCATTCTTTCTTGCACTTTCAGGCAATGTAGGATTTTCTATATTTTGTCCCTGATAACCTGCGGTAATGTCCACATTTCCCTGTGGTCTTATATCTACTTTTAAACCATTTGGCCCTACACCAAAAATGCGGTCAAAAAGTTTGTCGTAAGTTTTAAGCTTAGGTCGTGAAACTTTTCTGTTGAGAATGCTAAGTGTATTGGCTCTTTTTCTAAAATATTCAGCTTCCTGTTGCTGCGCTTTAAAACGCATCATTTCGTCAAACGTAAGGTATGTAGGTGTGCGGTAGTAGCTGTTACCAATTTTTTCTACAATTATGTATTTTTTGGAAATGGGATCGTATTCTACATCTCTTTTTATATAAGAGGTATCAGAGAAGTTAAAGGGATTATTAGAGCGATAGGTGAATGGATCACCCTGTCTATCCTGAATTGGATAACGTGTAGAATCCCCACCACCCCCGGTTTGGGCATTGGAACGGGCTACAAAAATTGCGCTTAAAATAAAAACAATAATTGCCTGCTGAAAGTATTGATATCGACGGTTCAAAACTAAAAAAGCTGTTTATGTACAAATTCTTCCGATAGGCTAAATATTTTTAAGCGCTTTTTTTATCAAATCTTCAAGCAATATATTGGAATTTTCTGATGTTATTACACTTTTTACTGCTTTTTCTGCATTTTGTCTTGGAATTCCTAAAGATACTAAAGCATTTAACGCATCATTTTCAACTTTATTAGAGGCAGGAACCAACAACATATTCTCATTGTAATTTTTGGAGAGCTTGTCTTTCAACTCCAAAATAATTCTTTCACCGGTTTTTTTGCCAATTCCTTTGATACTCTCTAACAGCTTAGCGTTGCTTTGAACTATTGCTTTAATTATTTCATCAGGCTTCATTCCAGACAACATCATTCTTGCTGTAGCTGCACCTACGCCTGAAACACTGATTAACTGTACAAATAAATCTTTTTCCGTTTGTTCAAAAAAACCATATAAAGTCTGTCCATTTTCAAACAAATGTAAATATGTAAAAAGCTGTCCATTTTCCTGACCACTTATTGCAGAGTAGGTATGCAGGCTAACCTGACATTCATACCCTACTCCATTCACATCTACAATAATCTGCGCCGGATTTTTTACAATAAATTTACCCCTTACAAAAGCAATCATATTTACATTTAAACGAATTTCAAAAGTAAGAAAGGATGGCGAATGATATCAAAATAATTTTATCAAGGTTACTTAAAAAATTACGAATGAATCCTCCTTTCAGTTTTCAAGAATAATCAATTACTTTTATTCCTCGAAATAAATAATCATTAAACCGACTGAATGACACGAAAAATAACTGCAGCCATCACCGGGGTTGGTGGATACGTACCCGAATATAGATTGACAAACAAGGAGTTAGAAAAATTAGTGGACACAAATGACGAATGGATAACAAGCCGTACCGGTGTAAAGGAACGCCGCATTCTCAAGGGCGAAGGAAAGGCAACAAGCGACCTTGGTGCACCTGCAGTGTTGGATTTGTGCAAAAAAAGAGGACTTGATCCATTAGAAATAGATTGCATCATTTGCTGTACCGTTACCCCTGACATGACATTTCCAGCTACAGCAAATATTATAAGTGAAAAAATTGGTGCTAAAAATGCATTCAGTTTTGATTTGGGCGCTGCATGCTGTGGATTTTTATTTGGCCTTACTACCGGTACTGCGTTTATAGAATCTGGCAGATATAAAAAAGTAATTGTTGTTGGTGCAGATAAAATGAGTGCAATTGTAGATTATAGTGATCGTACCACCTGCATTTTGTTTGGTGATGGAGCAGGAGCCGTTTTGTTAGAACCTAATACAGAAGGTTATGGTGTTCAGGATAGTATTTTAAAAACAGATGGCAGCGGGGAGAAATATCTGCACATGAAGGCAGGGGGTACAAGAAAACCCTCCAGCATGGAAACTGTAGCGGCCAAAGAACATTATATTTATCAAGAGGGACAATCGGTCTTTAAGTTTGCTGTTGTTGGAATGGCAGACGTTGCCTATCAGCTTTTAGAAAAAAGCAATCTGAAAGGCGAAGACATTGCATGGCTGGTACCGCATCAGGCTAACAAGAGAATTATTGATGCAACTGCAAATCGTATAGGCATACCACCAGAAAAGGTTATGCTGAATATTATGCGCTACGGTAATACTACCTCAGGTACTATTCCACTTTGCCTTTGGGAATGGGAAAGCCAACTGAAAAAAGGTGACAACCTGGTTTTAGCTGCCTTTGGTGGCGGGTTTACATGGGGTGCAACTTTGGTGAAGTGGGCTTATTAAGTGGGTTTATTGGTTAACTAGTTAATTTGGGCTTATCATGATTTTAGGCGTTTTTGCCTTCCATTAGCACATTTTACCATTGCGCCATTTTCACATTAATTATTTCCTCCTACTCCATTCAATAAAATCTGTGGCGGGTATTTTATTAACTCCTAATTGTCGTAACATGGTTACCAACTGTCCACGATGGTAGGTTTGATGATTAAATAAATGAAGCAACATTTGGTAAACAGGTTGTTTGAATTGCTCCTTTTTAGAATTGCGGTAGAAAAATTCGTGCTCAAAAGCAGCAACAGTGCTTTTATCTACCCATTCCTTCCAAAGTTGTGAGTATTGTAGCAATTCCTTAGAAAGTTCTTCGGTAGTTTGTTCCTTTTCCTCTACAATAATTGTTTCTACCAGTTTCATGCGCTGCCACCATATCCACTCTACAACTTTCAAATGATTTAGCGTAAGTTTAATGGAGCTAAAACTACTTATGATTTCCTGATTGCATAATTCATCATCCAAACTATTAATAAGCTTTGTCAACTGTTGATTTGCCCAAAGATTGTATGCTGCAAATTGTACAAGTAGTTCTTTCAAGTTTGTATATTTTTGATTTATTGTATCAAATACCACACGAAGATATTGAAGCATTAATTAAAGCCCCAAACTAATAAACCCAATCCCATGAATAACATCATAATCAGAAAAGCAGTTAGAGAAGATTGCCCAAGAATATTAGAATTGGTAAATGAATTGGCCGTGTATGAAAAAGCTCCTAACGAAGTTACAGTAACCCCTGAACACTTTGCTGAAAGCGGTTTTGGCAGCATCCCTGTTTGGTGGGCTTTTGTTGCAGAATTGGATGGAGTTATACAGGGTTTTGCATTGTACTATATACGTTTCAGCACATGGAAAGGACAGCGAATGTATCTGGAAGATTTAATAGTTACAGAAGCTTTGCGTGGAAAAGGAATAGGGCTGCAACTGTTCAACAAATTAGTTGAGGCAGCCAAAGAACAAAACCTCTCCGCCATAGTATGGCAAGTGCTGGAGTGGAATGAACCAGCAATTAATTTTTATAAAAAACTCAATGCAAAGTTTGATGCAGAGTGGGTGAATTGTAGTGTTGAGGTTTAATTTTATTTAAATTGAAAATAGTTATCAAAATAAAGCCCCGACAAGACTTATTTGCCGGGGCTTCATATTAAAAAGAATATTCCTAGCTACAACCCATACTGTTACCACAATTCAGGCATTTGTAACATGTACCGCTTCTTAGTGTTATGTGTCCGCAAACATTGCAGGCAGGTGCATCGCTTTGCATGTTTTTAGCGGCAGCATTTACTGCATCTATACCGGCATCCATTTTTACAGCATGCATAGTTCTAACCTTTTGAGGTTGTGTTACCGTAGGTGTAGATGGTGTAACCCGAACACTGCTTAATTCATTTTTTTCAGCTTTAACATCGTCTGTGTCCTCACCAAGATTACCCACTTCAGGCTTGTCTAATACATGAACCAAATCAGTACGGCCCATGTACTCATAAGCAAGGCAACGGAAAATGAAATCTACAATAGATGATGTCATTTTAATGTTCGGATGATCTACCATTCCGGCAGGTTCAAACTTGGTGAATACAAATTTCTCTACAAATTCTTCTAACGGTACACCGTATTGTAACCCAACCGAAACTGCAATTGCAAAACAGTTCATCAGGCTACGAAGTGTAGAACCTTCTTTTGCAAGGTCTATAAATATTTCTCCGAGGGTATTGTCGTTGTACTCACCGGTACGTAAGAAAATAACCTGACCGCCAATCTTGGCCTTTTGTGTAAACCCAAGACGTTTTGCAGGCAAAGATTTTCTTTGTACAATATTACTTAGTTTACGCTTCAATACAGTATCCGGAGAATCCTGCATACGCTTGGTTACTTCCTCAAGCAGTTCTTCAACAGTTAGTTTACTAAGGTCAACAATATTTGTTTCGCTTGTTAATGATTGATTTTCTGCTGCAACTGCACTTTCTTCTCCTGCAGTTTCATCTGTTTTCTTTTTCTTATCGCTTTTGTTGCTAAGTGGTTGAGACAATTTAGAACCATCTCTGTACAGTGCATTAGATTTTAAACCAAGCTGCCAGCTAAGTAAATAACAATCTGCTATTTCTTCTACAGTAGCTTCATTGGGCAGGTTAATGGTTTTGGAAATGGCGCCGCTTATGAAAGGTTGTGTAGCACCCATCATACGTATGTGACCATGTGGATGTATAAAACGTTGTCCTTTTTTACCACATTTATTTGCACAATCAAAAACTGATAAGTGCTCCGCTTTCAACAATGGCGCACCTTCTACGGTCATAGTACCACAGATATAATCGTTTGCTTTATCTATTTGTTCATCGGTGAAACCCAATTCTTCTAGCAGGTTAAAGTTCCAGTCGCTGTATTGTTCTTCTGTAAAGCCCAGTCTTTCCAAACATGCATCACCAAGGGTAAAGCGATTGAAAACAAAACCTATTTCAAATGCAGATTTTACTGCATCGCTTAGTTTTTTTATTTCATCAGCTATAAAGCCTTTCTCACTAAGTGTTTGGGGATTAATGAAAGGGGCACCGTCAAATGTACCCGAACCTACAGCATACTTAACAATAGCATCAGCTTCTTTCTCGCTGTACCCAAGATTTTTTAATGCTAATGGAACTGATTGGTTTATTATTTTGAAATAACCACCACCGCTTAACTTCTTAAACTTCACCAATGCAAAGTCAGGTTCTACACCTGTTGTATCGCAATCCATAACAAGACCAATAGTACCTGTTGGTGCTATTACAGTAGTCTGTGCATTGCGATAACCATATTTTTCGCCCATTTCTACTGCTTCATCCCATGCTTTGCAGGCGGCAGTCAGCATATAATCAGGGCAGAATTTTGCTTTTATACCTTGTGGTTTAATGCTTAATTTCTCATAGCTGTCAGCATCATAAGCTGCTAATCTGTGGTTGCGCATTACACGCATCATGTCTTCCTTGTTTTCAGGATATTTGCTAAATGTACCCAGGAACTTAGCCATTTCAGCACTTGTTCTGTATGCTACGCCAGTCATAATAGCGGAAATAGCGCCTGCTATTCCCAACGCCTCTTCGCTGTCATAAGCTATACCGCTCACCATAAGTACACTGCCAAGATTTGCAAAGCCTAATCCAAGAGTTCTGTAGTCATAACTAAGTTGTGCTACTTCTTTGCTTGGAAACTGTGCCATCAATACAGAGATTTCCAACACTACAGTCCATAAACGGCAGGTGAATTCAAATCCTTCAACATCCAGCTTTCCTGTTTCATCATCGTAAAATTTACGAAGGTTTACAGAAGCAAGGTTACAAGCTGTATTGTCAAGGAACATGTATTCAGAACATGGATTAGAAGCCCTGATTTCGCCACCTTTGGGGCAAGTATGCCACTCGTTGATGGTAGTGTTGTATTGGGTACCCGGATCAGCACATCTCCATGCTGCATAATTTATTTTATTCCACAATTCCTTTGAAGGAATTCTTTTCATTACCCTGCCATCAGTTCTGGCTTTTAATTCCCAATCTTCGCCTTTGGCCAGTTTTTCAAAAAACTCATTGGGGATACGTACAGAGTTGTTAGAGTTCTGACCACTAACAGTTCTGTAAGCTTCACCTTCGTAATCACTTGGATAACCTGCTGCTATTAATGCTCCTACTTTTTTCTCCTCTTCTACTTTCCAGTCTATAAAATCAACAATTTCCGGATGATCTAAATCCAGGCAAACCATTTTGGCGGCACGCCTTGTTGTTCCACCGCTTTTAATAGCCCCCGCAGAACGATCTCCTATTTTCAGAAAACTCATCAATCCGCTTGAAGTGCCGCCGCCGCTCAATTTCTCATGTTCTCCACGAATGTTGGAGAAATTTGTTCCAACACCTGAACCATACTTAAAAATTCTTGCTTCACGTACCCATAGATCCATAATGCCGCCTTCATTTACCAAATCATCTTCTACACTAAGAATGAAACATGCATGTGGTTGCGGCCTTTCGTAGGCTGAACTTGATTTTTTTAACTTGCTATCATTCTGATCTACATAGTAATGCCCCTGTGGCTTACCTGTAATACCATAACTTTCGTGCAAACCGGTATTGAACCATTGAGGGCTATTGGGTACACAAGCCTGATTAAGGATGGAATACACCAATTCTTCGTAAAAAACTAGTGCATCCATTTTACTGTTGAAGTAATTGTACTTCTCGCCCCACACTCTCCAACAGTTGGCCATACGGTGCGCAACCTGCTTTGCAGAAGTTTCGCGGCCCAGACTACCATCAGGTTGTGGTACACCAGCCTTGCGGAAATATTTTTGTGCAATAATGTCTGTAGCAATCTGACTCCATTGAGCAGGAACTTCTACATTATTCATTTCAAAAACCACCTCTCCGGATGGGTTACGGATTATGCTGGTCCGATAGTCATACTTAAACATATCGAAAGGATGCACTCCTTCTTTTGTAAATCTTCGTTGGAACTGTAGTCCCTTGTTGGTTTTGGGCGTGGCCATGAGCAATGTATTTATATTTTTAGGTAATTTTTTTATTCGTAAATAATTTATCCCAAAATGAAAGCGGGATTACGAAAATATTTTTTCCTACGGAGAAAGAGTAAGTATTAATATCAACAGTGTGTGGAAAAACTTTGTTACCATATCTCCGGATATTGGCAGGACTGCATTAGAGAAAGTTATTACCAAAAAATAATTTTTTGGGGATAATTTTTTACTTGAAAATTGAAAATATTATTATTAAATAGAGTTCAATAAAATGGGCATAGTCTTTCAAATTCTTAAAATTTTGACATACTAAGCGACCAAAATCCATGTGGATATTTTCCATAACTGGCAGACACTATTAACAATGTGAAAATGCTGTAGATAAATAATCCCAATTGGTAATAGACTTTGGTAAACAAATTACTCTTAATTTGCAGTAAGAAAAGGATCAGAGTCGTAACCTCTGATCCTTTCCATCTTTTTTAGTTTAGAAGAAAAAAGATGGTAATCGCTAGTTTAATAATCGTTAGCCATTTTATGGCTTCTACCAGTGGGTCTTCTTGCTCACTGGTTTTTTTATTCCTATTGTATTTCATAAATTCCTAAAAATTTCAGATTCAAGAATAACCATATGATGTATCTGAAATTAAAATAACCTTACGAAAATATTTTTTCTTTTGAAGAAAGCGTAACTATTAATATCAACAGTCTGTGGGAAACCTTAATTACAACATGCCCTAAATACTGGCAGGAAAGGATTAGAGAAAGTTATTACCAAAAAATTATTTTTTGGGGATAATTCCTTACTGGAAAATTGGAAATATTATTATTTAATAGAGTTCAATAAAAAGGTCAATATTTCTACTAAATAGCTTATATTACGCTATAAAAGGTTCGGTATTTTCGCCTGTAAAAGGCCTTTCTAATTAGCATAAATCTAATATAAGCAGCGAAGGTTTGAAAATATACGTCTTTTTACAAAAAATTTTCAGCATTTTTGCAAGACACGACAACCAGTTGCATGAAGAATACGCTTTACCAGCATTTTATAAAGAATAAACAGCAGGGCAAAAAATCTCTGGCAGTGTTAATTGACCCCGATAAGGTCGATGGGCACAAGATTGAGCAATTGGTTTCAATATCTACTGCAGCAAAAGTTGATTATTTTCTCGTAGGAGGTAGTTTGATTATATCAAGCAATCTGGATGACTGCATACAACAGATTAAATCTTTGTGCGATATTCCTGTAATTCTTTTTCCCGGCAGCCCGGCACAGGTGAGTAAATTTGCTGATGCATTGCTTTATCTATCATTGGTTAGCGGCAGAAATGCTGAATTATTAATAGGTCAACACGTAGTAAGTGCCCCTTTTGTGAAAAAAAGTGGCCTTGAAATAATGCCTACCGGTTATATGTTGGTAGATGGCGGAGCACCTACTACAGTTTCATATATCTCTAATGCTACCCCCCTTCCTTCAGATAAAAATGAAATTGCTCTGTGTACTGCAATGGCAAGCGAAATGCTTGGCATGAAGTTGATATACATGGATGCAGGGAGCGGCGCTAAAAGGCCTATTACAGAAAGTATGATTGAAATGGTGTCGGCCAATATTGAGGTGCCGTTGATAGTAGGAGGTGGTATAACTGACCCCGAAAAAGCTTACCTGAATTGCAAAGCCGGTGCCGATGTAATTGTTATTGGAAATTCAATTGAAAAAAATCCGGGGTTAATTAAGGAAATGGCTACCGCGGTGCATAGTGCCATGATTACTGTGTAAATGCTAATTTGGGAACACAGATAATTATGATTGTTAGGATTTACACAGATTTTTTTCAAAGACTAAAGGTCATGTAAGGGATTTAAAAAATCAAACTAATCATAATCATCTTCAAAATCTGCGTTCCAATAATTACCGATTGGAAATTAGAACGCAGATACTTATGATTGTTAGGATTTACACAGATTTTTATTCAAAAAATAAAGGTCATGTAAAGAATTCAAAAAATCATACTAATCATAATCATCTTCAAAATCTGCGTTCCAATAATTACCGAGTGGAAATTAGAACGCAGATTCTTATGATAGTGAGGATTTACGCAGATTTTTTTTCAAAAAATAAAGGTCATGTAAAGGATTCAAAAAATCTTACAAATCATAATCATCTTCAAAATCTGCGTTCCCCGATTCTACAAGCTCATCATTTCTTTAAACTTAACCGTTTGTCTGCGGCTGACTTCAATCTTTTCACCGCCTTTTAAGTCAACCATTAATCCACCATTGAAATAAGGTTCTATTTTATCAATACAGCGGGTATTAATGATGTGTTTACGATTGGCACGAAAGAATACTTTTTCATCTAACCTTTCTTCCAAAGAATTGAGTGATTTTAAAATGAGTGGTTTGTTATTTCCAAAAAATACTTTTGCATAATTTCCAACACTTTCAAATAAACGAATGTCACCCAACTTAACAAACCAACATCTTTCCCCATCTTTCACAAATACCTGATCGTCTTCACTCAATATACCCCCTACAGTCATGCCTTCTCCATGTTGTTGACCCTTAACTCTATTTTCTTCAGCATGTAGTTTTTGTATTGCATCGTGCAAGCGACGGGCTTCTATGGGCTTTAACAAATAATCCAAAGCATTCACTTCAAAAGCTTTTAAAGCGAACTCATCATAAGCTGTTGTAAAGATTACTTTTGGAGCCCTGTCCAATTCTTCCAGCATATCAAAACCTGTTTTACCGGGCATTTGTATGTCAAGAAAAATAAGATCAGGGTTGTGCTGCTCAATTTTTTCTATTCCTTCCTGTGCATTTGTGGCTTCATCTATAATCTCAATTTCACTAAACTCATTGAGCATTTTTTTTAGCTCATTACGAGCCAATCTTTCATCGTCTATTATTAATGTTCTTACTTGCATTTCTTTATTAGTTAATTGGTTTATTGGTTAATTAGTTATTTCCTTTTTTATGGTTGAAATACCGGCATTTTAATAACGGCTTCTACCATATCATTCTCAATACTATTTCTTATTTCAAAATGTGCCTTGCCGCCGTATAGCAAAGTCAGCCTGCTTAATGTGCTGCTGATGCCAAAACCATCAGGGTTGAAGTTGCCATTCAGGTGGCCGGAATTTTTTACAATAATTTCATGATGATCATCTTTAAAATCAGAAGTAATGATAACTACACCTCCTGCAGTTTTCTTACTAATGCCATGCTTTATAGCATTCTCTACAAGTGTCTGCAACATCATGGGCGGTATGGGTTGGCCCAAAGTATCTTCATCTATTTCATAAGCTACATTTAACCGATCTTCAAATCTTATGTGTTCCAAAGCCAAATAATCTCTTACAATATCCAATTCTTTTTCAAGTGAGGTTGTTTCTACCTTTTCTACCTGTAAACTGCTTCGCAAAAGGTTACTCAACTCTGTAATAGCCTGCCTTGCCCTTACCGGATTTTCATCTACCAAAGCACGGATACTGTTCAACGCATTGAAAATAAAATGCGGATTAATGTGGCCTTTAATTGTTTTCAACTCCAGTTCTTTTACCAATGCCTGTAACCTGATTTTATCCAGTTGCTCTTGTTGACTTTTCAACACATAGTGATAGGTAAAATAAATCAGGTTCCAAATGATTAAGAAAAGAAAACTGCCAAAAGTTGCCCGCAGTGTGAGGTTGAAAAGACTCAACTTTTTCAACCTTTCGGGCATAAGATTCATTCCGTCTTCTATAACAATACTCGCATAACCAAAAATAAATGAAGCTACCAAAGTTGTAATAAACATGAGGGTTATCTGCCTATCAAGCCGTTGCTGTAGCAAACCGGTTTTTTTAATATACAGCCGCATAATATGCGTAACTGTAATACCTATAAGTACATCAAGAAATAAAACGCTGAAGAAATTTGGTTGCTCTTCTGTATGAAGTGTAATGTAAAAAAAAGTATATACAAAAATATATGTACTCCAACCACCAATCTGACACAACCAATATTTTGATAACCTCATTTTCATAGGATATCAAAAGTAGCGAAACTTAAAAACAGGTAAGTTTAGTTTGTGATTAATGGTAGATAAAGGGGATTTACGGTGGAAACTTAAAATGCGAGTCAAAGCACAACATTATTCAAAAATGAATGTTATATGTATTTTACTGGAAAATCACTTGCTTTATTCCCTTAATTTTACAAAAAATAGCAGAGAATGGAAATTACCCCCGGAACACTTCTCAAAACGATAGACAGCCCGGCTGATCTTAAGAAAATAGGACGTGAACAATTGCATCAGGTTTGCGACGAACTGCGTCAATACATCGTTGATGTGGTAAGTGTTCATGGCGGTCACTTTGCAGCGAGTTTGGGCGTAGTGGAGCTTTCCGTTGCCCTGCATTATATTTACAATACACCTTATGACCAACTAGTGTGGGATGTAGGGCATCAGGCTTACGGACACAAAATACTCACAGGTCGCCGCGATAATTTTTACACAAATCGTAAATATCATGGTTTGAGCGGCTTTCCCAAACGCAGCGAAAGCGAATACGATACATTTGGCGTTGGTCACTCATCCACATCTATTTCTGCTGCATTGGGTATGGCAATGGCCGCCAAATACAAAGGTGAAAAGCGCAAATCTGTTGCAATTATAGGCGATGGTGCCATGACAGCCGGAATGGCGTTTGAAGCCATGAATCATGCAGGCGTTGCCGATAGCGACATGCTGATTATCCTCAACGATAACTGCATGAGTATTGACCCCAACGTGGGTGCTTTGAAAGAATACCTGACCGACATTACACTGTCTCCTACCTACAATAAATTTAAGGACGATGTTTGGAAAGCTTTAGGTAAACTGCCTATTGGCAAGAGTTTTAGTCGTGCAATGGCGCACAAACTCGCAGATAGTCTTAAGGGAATGGTAAGCAGCAGTTCCAACCTTTTTGAAGCATTAAATCTTCGCTATTTTGGTCCGATTGATGGTCACAATATTACCAAGTTGGTGGATACACTAAAGGATCTGAAAGAAATACCCGGACCAAAGATTTTGCACATTGTAACGGTTAAGGGAAAGGGCTACAGCCTTGCAGAAAAAGATCAAACCAAGTGGCATGCACCGGGTTTGTTTGATAAAATAACCGGCGAAATAGTTAAGAAAAAATACGATGCACCACAACCTCCAAAATATCAGGATGTGTTTGGCCTTAGCATAATAGAACTGGCTGAAAAGAATGATAAAATCATGGGCGTTACACCGGCCATGCCAAGTGGTTGCTCCCTTAAGTTTATGATGGACAAAATGCCTAACCGCTCTTTTGATGTTGGCATTTGTGAGCAACACGCCGTTACGTTAAGTGCTGGTTTGGCCACACAGGGCATGCGGGTTTTCTGCAACATTTATTCATCGTTTATGCAGCGGTCATTTGATCAGGTGGTGCATGATGTAGCCATTCAAAAGCTGCCTGTTGTCCTGTGCCTTGACCGTGCAGGATTGGTAGGTGAAGATGGTCCCACACACCACGGCGCTTACGATATTCCTTACTTCCGCTGCATACCAAACATGATTTTGAGTGCGCCGATGAACGAAAGCGAACTGCGCAACCTCATGTACACTGCACAGCTTGACAGTACCGAATATCCTTTTGTAATCCGCTACCCACGTGGCGAAGGTGTGTTGGTCAACTGGCAAACACCTTTTGAAGAAGTGACCATTGGCACAGGAAGAAAAATAAAAGATGGTGAAGATGTTGCCATCCTCACTTACGGTCACCCCGGCAATTTTGCCACCGCCGCCATTCGTGAATTGCGGACTGAAGGCATAAACCCGGCGCACTACGATATGCGTTTTGTAAAACCAATTGACGAAGCACTTTTACACGAAGTGTTTGCCAAATACAACAAAGTAATCACCGTAGAAGACGGTACTGTAGTTGGTGGTTTTGGCAGCGCCGTGCTTGAGTTTATGGCAGCCCATCATTACAATGCAGAAGTGCGTATTCTCGGTATTCCTGACCGCATTGTAGAACATGGAAGCCTGAAAGAATTGCATGACGAATGTGGATACGATGCCAAAGCCATTGCACTCGCAGTAAGGGATATGGTTAAAGTTTCGGTCAAATTTTCTTCTATGATTGCGGGATAATTTTTGGTAACCAGCTTTAGTCGTTTGTTCAACTTTGGTCCCCGCCGCGGCGGGGCTCACTTATACTTTGGGTAACACTATTCATCTTTTTCAACATTTTGTTTTTTCCCACAAAGGGAACGAAGAAAGCCACGATTACAAAGATTATTCGTTGTCTCTTCGTAATCGTTGTTTCGTTGTGTGAAACAATCTTAAACTCCAAAAATGAAAATGCGCAATTTCCTATTCTTCATCATTTGTTCTTCGCTTATATTGATAAATACCAAAGCCATGTCTCAAGACAGACCCGCTATTAATCACATAGCACTATATGTTTTTGATTTAAAAAAGAGTGTAGATTTTTACAAAAACGTTTTGCAGTTTGAAGAAATTCCCGAACCCTTTCACGATGGCAAACATGTATGGCTGAAGATTGGCGCACATGCCCAACTACATCTTATACAAGGAGCGAAGGAAGTATTACCCCATGATATCAATTCACACTTTGCTTACACCGTACCTGTCCTTGACATGTTCATTGCACATTTGAACAAAGCAAAAATAAAATACCAAAACTTCAAAGGCGACTCCGAATCACCACAAGTAAGACCCGATGGTATTAAGCAAGTTTATTTTCAGGATCCAGATAACTATTGGATAGAGGTGAATGATGATGAGTTTTAAGGGTCGTTAAATAGCTTTAAACGTTGGCGTTTTCACATCATGATAAAACAGAAAAGTCCAATGTTCTTGTTGGCCTTGCTGCCACCACTGCTGCCGTAGTTCCATGCTTTTGCGACCATCAAAATCGTACTTGGCTACAAACTTACTTTTCATCTGTTGCAGTTGTGGAGCCACATCGCCGCCAAAAAAAATAGTTTCGCCATTTTCCCTAATCCAAAAAACCTGGTGATTGGGTGAATGACCGCCAACAGTTTTGTACTCAATATATCCGTCTATTGTTCCTGATTCATCTAATAAAACGGTTTTGGAGTTGTTGGTCAGAATACTGATTTCATCTGTCATAAAGCTGGGAAAACCAGTTTCAAAAGCAAAGTCAAGTTCATTCTTTGGAACATAGTAAGTGGCGTTGGGAAATGCCAAAGAATAATGTCCCAATTTGTCTTTGATACTTACTCCACCTGCATGGTCTTTGTGCAAGTGTGTAAGCAATACTTTTGTAACCTGCATAGGCTCTATGCCATTATTCATCAGGTTTTGGTGAATTTGCAGCTTGCCATTTACGGAAAATCCGAGCCCTGTATCAAGCAATAAAACATCTTTGTCAGTAACCACTGCAAACGGCTGCACTTCTACCAACAAACTACCCACGGGGCGGTTTTGCAATTCATCTTCTCCTATTGCAAACGGGACAAACACCTTGGTTTTATCTATCGTAAATACGCCTTCGCTTAATGGGATGATTTTCATTTTTTTATTAATTCCTTTCGTTGCAAAAGTGAACTAAAAAACTGAAGCTGTTAGCAAAATAAGCAAGTCAAATTTTCAGGATGACAGGAAGTGTTTTATGAAAATGATTTTACTGGTGAGCTTAAGAGTAAAATGTGGATGTTTATTCGAATTCTACTTCCTGTTTAATTGTGAGTAGTCAGTTATCAGATTTTGCAAATCGGAAATTCGAATGGAGCTGGATATTGAATACCCCTTTTATTTAAAATAAATTATTGGAGTAAACGGTGTGAAATGCCCAACAGAATTACCCAAAAGTACAAGTGAGTGACACAACAATGTTTAATAGTTATTCTTCAGCTGGTTTCAAAAAATAAAAAACAAACTACTTATCCAAAGCAGTCATTACATGGTGCTTGCCTTTGAGCATAAATTTTTTGCTTTGCTCTATTGCATCCATAACCTGCTCCAATATAACTTCAGAAGGTAGCGTATAATCTATGACCATTGGGGCTTTAAAACGAATGGAGAGTAAAGATCCTTTCTTTTTAAAAATTAAACCCTTCTTGTTGAATGCCCTCCAAAAACCATTGATAACAACGGGAACCACAACAGGTTGGTGATGCTTTATAATGTGAGCCGTACCACGTCTGCCGGGTGCAAACGGCTTGGTAGTGCCCTGCGGAAAAGTGATGACCCAACTATTGCTTAAAGCACGGTGTATTTTTCTTGTATCAGAAGGATCGAGGCCACGTCTTACTTCTTTACCTTCTGCACGCCATGTCCGCTTTACAGTAAGGGCACCGCCCAATGCGAATAATTTGCTCAACCAATTACCATTCATAGTTTCGGCTGCGGCAACATAAAAAACATTGGTAAATGGGTTAAGCAGATAATATGGTATGCCTAACTTGTTCTTTTTTCGCCACTTAACGGCACAAAATATGTGTAAGAAAGTTATTACATCGGCAAAGTAGGTTTGGTGGTTGCTTACAAAGAGGACATTGCCCTTTGGCAAATCTTCCAAATGTTCTGTACCTTCTATTTTTAATTTGTTGATGATGGCTAAGCCGGGGTATGAGATTACCCCAATAATGGCATACAGCACCGATCTGAATAACCTGATATGTTTTAATTTTTCAACTATTGAACTCATATAGCTTATTTGGCAGGCAAAATGAAAATGCAAAATAACGAATGTAAACGCAATGTTAAGACCAAAGGGAATTTATTTTTATTCTGTGTAATATCGTTCGATCTTTACTCTTTATAAAAAAAACCAAATTATGAAAACAATAATCAGTACGATTTTAATTTTTTGCTTTATGAATATGCAGGTAAATGGCCAACAGGAAACCATTAAACAAAAGACAATAAACGTAAGCGGTGTTGCAGAAATGGAAGTGATACCCGATGAAATTTATGTGAATGTACAACTACGTGAGTATGACCGTAAAGGTGGTGGCAAAGTAGATTTGGAATCAATAAAAAGTGAGTTTCTAAAATC
Organism: Segetibacter sp.; assembly: GCA_031423805.1. Taxonomy (GTDB): domain Bacteria; phylum Bacteroidota; class Bacteroidia; order Chitinophagales; family Chitinophagaceae; genus Segetibacter. The sequence goes on from JANPGE010000049.1 coordinate 25,346, forward strand.
TGCATTAAGTATTGGACTGAAAGAAAGTGATATAAGTGTGCAGAACTATCAGACTTATGACCAAAATTATTGGTGGACCAGAAAAAATAAAAAGAAAAATCCGGACATGAAGGCAGGTATCACTTACGAATTGAAAATGAGTACTACCCGCAAAATGGATGAATTGGTTCAAAAACTAGATGATAAGGCTACTGAAAACTTCTACATATCTCGTGTTGATCACAGCAAGTTACAGGAGTTTAAAAAACAACTAAAAATACAGGCTGTTCAGGTGGCTCGTGACAAGGCTAACTATCTTGCAGAAGCAATAAATGAAAAAGCAGGTGAGGCGCTTACCATAAATGAACCGAATGAAGTATCAATTTATCCTCAACCTATGTATGCAAATATGCGGGTAATGGGTATGCAGGCAATGGATGCAGGTGGTGGAGGACAACCTGAAAGTACCCCCAATATTGACTTTAAAAAACTGAAGTTGAAGTTCGAGGTTACTGCAGTGTTTGCATTGAAGTAGTCATTTTTCAGTCAAAAAGACAAATAATACAAAGAGACAGCATGGGTTGTCTCTTTGTGTTTCATGCAGCGTTACAAATAATACTAAGGGACAAAGAGGCGGCTTAATGATCCAATTCTGAAATTGAAGTGTTGTATGTGTGAAGGATTATCTTTGCCGCCATTAATACAAATGCATGGATTCCAATACGGTTATTTTTGATATGGATGGCTTACTTATAGACAGTGAACCATTGTGGATGGAAGCAGCTACAGAAGTATTTGCTTACTATGGCAAAAAATTATCAGCAGAAGAATATGCCACTACTACAGGTCTTCGTACAAGTGAGTTTGTAAGTTGGTGGCTACGTGATTATAAATTCGACAATAGTGAACTTGAAAAAGCCGGTAATAAAATTGTAGAATTGGTGATCCAAAAAATTAAAGAGAAAGGAAAAGCAATGACCGGTTATGAACATATTTTTGAGTTTTTCTATCGCAAAAATTATAAAGTGGGATTGGCGACCTCTTCACCTATGAGTATTGTAGATGCTGTTACTGAACTATTGGGTATTGAGGAATATATACAGGTAAAAACTTCGGCTGAAAAGTTGGCTTACGGCAAGCCACATCCACAGGTTTATCTGGAATGTGCAAAAGCACTAAATGTATCTCCAATGCAATGTATTTGCTTTGAAGACAGCATTAATGGTATGATAGCAGTAAAAGCAGCAAGAATGAAGTGCGTCGTTGTGCCTGCCTATCACCAAATAAAAGATGAACGATGGAGCCTGGCTGATTTGAAAATATCATCACTTAAGAATTTTAGTGAACTGCATATAGGGCTGTTGTGAGTTGAGCGTTATGAATCGATCCTAGGAGTTACGCATTATTGGTTTGGTCTTAATAAATAAGTGGTTAAGTTTATTTGTAAAGAGAGGTCTATTTTGAATAAAAAAGGCCGGCCCTAAAAAGAGCTGGCCGTTGCTAACCTATGAAAAACACCTATTTTAACAATTAGGTGAATCATTTATTGGATACCGGGTGTTCTACCCGTCCTGTTGAGTTTTCGCTCAATAAGTTCTTGCCGCAAAATGTCTCTGAATTTTTTCTCAGCTAACAACAGCTTGTTTACTCGTTCATCGGTGCCTAATATTTTCTTGAAATCAGTTTTATACTTCTTCCGTATATTAAGTATCTTTTCTTCCGTAGCTAAAGGGTCACTGTTGTCTTCCTTTCTCGCATTTCTAATGTCCATAAAATAATTTCTATAGACAGGTTTCAGGTTTTCGGCTTCTTCCGGTGTCAGGTTTAGTTCTTTTTGAAGAAAACTACCCATCACCATTTCGGCTCTTTTCATTCTGCCTTCCTGCGGGGGTTGTGCATTACAAAAGTAACTAAAGTTTAGAAACCAAAAGATTAAAATTATTATTTTATTCATATTTAATTTGTTCTTTTAGATGCCTTCCGGCAAATCGCTTTCCTCTAAAAACTGTTTAATTTCTTCATCGGTTATTTCTTTTACAGCATCATGAATATCAGGTGTTACGGCTGCTGCAGATATAATAGGAGAACCCGCTTCTTCTATATTAGCGTTGGCTGAAAGAAATTCCGAAATATCATCTTCACTAAGATTTTTTATTTCTGTCTTATTAGAATTGGCTTGTAATGGATTTATGTTTTTATCAAGCATTAAAAATATACCTACACAAAGTATTGCGGTTATGACTGCGGCAACTGCAAATCTGTAAATAGTGAAAACCCTGGCTTTAACAATGCGTTCAGGTTTAATTACCGTGGCCTTAATATTTGAAGGTTGTAAGTTTTCAAAATATCCAATGGGCAATGTGTAAGGATTTTGTTTGCTGATAGTATTGAGCAGTGGAGAAATTTCTTCTAATTCTTCAAAAGTATTAATTTCAGTTGCTGCCGTTTTTATTTTTTGTAAAATAATCCCCGGTAAATCATGAAAATAATTTGCAGGAAGGGTTAAGGGCATTTCCTTAGAAAAATGATAATTTGGTTCATGACCGGTCTTAATTTGTGATAGAATATTTTCTGCAAATCCATCAAAATAACTGTTGGGAATTGTATAAGTTATTTCATTCTCTATACCTGATAAGGTAGGGGCTATGCCAAGTAACTCCTCTGATATGTTTTCATTTCGCTTCATAAACCAATTTTTTAGACAGTCAGATAGGGGTAAAAGTTTAATGTATTTATAAAAAAAATTTATCGGTTAAGTATATAATGTTCTATTTTTTTTGCTGCATGGTGATAACTTGCTTTTAATGCCCCTTCACTTGTTTCTAAAATACGGCTCATTTCCTCATAGGGCATTTCATCGTAATAACGCAGATTAAATACAATGCGTTGCTTTTCGGGAAGTTTTTGCATGGCTAATTGTAGTTTCCACTCCACTTTATTTCCATCAAAGTTTTCATCCGCTTTTATTTTGTTGCTAAGCCCATCTTCTACATCGCTTAGCCTTACCGCACTTCGCCTTTTAAGTTGTTCCAAAAAGGTGAGTGATTCATTGGTTGCTATTCTATATAGCCATGTGTACAACTGACTGTCTTCTCTAAAATTTTCAAGCGAATTCCATACTTTAATGAACATATTTTGCAAAATATCATTAGCATCCTCATGTTCTACAACCATACGCCTGATGTGCCAATACAGCTTTTCCTGATATTTTTTTATAATAGCGGTATAAGCCCGTTCCTTGTTTTCCGGTTGTTTAAATTGATGTAGCAACTCTTTATCGTCACCATTCATACATTTATTTGGTTTCAGCTAAAAGTAAGTTAATGAATTCATTTGCTTTCTTTTTGATTGTTTTGAGGGCCGAAAGTTTAATAAAGTAGTATTCTAACGGTCTCTTTTTTTATTTATACAAATGATAGGTTTTGTTGGTATTTAGTTAAAGCTAAAGGTTCAACATCAAGAGTTTGATTTTGTAATCTTACAGATGTCTTCTAATTCTCTTTTTGGATTTGATTTTCAAATTCAGCAAAATGGCTTAACAAAAAAATAAAACTGCGGAAACGATTTTTATAAAAAATGTTTCCATAGTTTTGCATTCAACTATGGAAGCAAGAGATAGAATTTTGTTGAGGGCCAATGAACTCTTTAACCGTTTTGGTTTTAAAAGGGTAACCATGGACGAAATTGCCCTTAAAACCGGGATGAGCAAAAAAACTATTTATCAATCTTTTGAAAACAAAGATGAAATAGTAAATGCTATTGTGGAACAGCATCTTTGTAACAGCACCACCCAATGCTTAGCTAATGTTACAGCAGCCGAAAATGCTGTACATGAGGTTTTTCTGAATGTAGAAATGGTGCAGAAAATGACCGAAGACATGAACCCCGGTCTTTTTGAAGATTTAGAGAAGTATTATCCATCTGTTTTCGAAAAAATCTACAGGCATAAGCATGATTTCATTGCAGAAAAAATAAAAGATAATTTAGAAAAAGGTATAAAAGAAGGTTTGTATAGGGAAGACATTAATACAGATGTGCTTACCAAATTAAGAATAGAAACCATGTTTATTCCCTTTAATCAGCAACTCTTTCCCTTTGGAAAGTATAGGATATATGATGTAGAAATAGAAATTATTGACCATTTTCTACATGGTGTTGCTACTAGTAAGGGTGTAAAGCTCATTCAGAAATATAAACAACTTAGAAACAAAAAATAATAATCAGGTATGCTGAAAAGAATTGCAGGAAAGTCCATAATAACTGCCTTATTACTTTTTATAGGGACTATATCCTTTGCTCAAAAAAAGTATCAGTTAAAGGTAAAAGATGCTGTGGAAATGGCCCTTACAAACCTCTCTGATGTTAAAAATGCTTCTATTGATGTAGAAATACAACAAGCACAAAACAGAGAAATTACCGGTCAGGCATTACCGCAAATTACGGGAAGTGCATCATTAAGCCATTATTTATTGTTGCCCCAAATATTATTTCCTCAATCGCAGCAGGGTATTTATGATGTATTGATAAAAGAAAATCTTTTACCGGCTAATGTAAAAGTTCCTGCTCCCACATTGCAGGAGGTTAGCTTCTTTCAACCCTGGAATACAAGTGCCGGAGCAACATTATCGCAATTACTCTTTCAGCCAGATGTATTTGTTGGGTTGCAGGCAAGAAAGACTGCATTAAATGTATCTAAAGCAAATCTTGAACTTATAAAAGAAAGAGTGAAGGATTCAGCATACAGAAGATACTATGCTATACTGATAGCTGAAAAGCAGGCCCAGTTTCTGAAAACCGGTATCAGTCGATTACAAAAACTTTATCATGATGACTCTATAATGTTTGTAAACGGCTTTGCCGAAAAACTGGATTTAGACAAAGTACAGGTACAGCTTACCAATCTGCAAACATCATATACTATTCTAAACAACAGCATAGCCTTGGCTTATGCAGGGTTAAAGTTTGCCATTGGCATTTCTCAAAAAGATACTGTAATACTGCGTGAAGGATTATCTACTGCTGAAGTAAAAAGCCGAATTCTGGAAGGCGATTTTAAATATGAAGATAGAAAGGAAATACAAGTATTAGCTTATAGCCGTGAGTTACAACGCTTAGATGTTAAGCGAAATAAGTTGGGTGCATTACCCACTATTTCAACATCTATAAGTTATGTTGTTCAAGGTCAGGGGCAAAAATTTATTACTGATAACAATACCGTTTGGTTAAGAAATTCATTGGTCGGTATGAACCTGTCGTTGCCCATATTTAGTGGCTTTCAGCGAAAATATAAATTAGAACAGGCAAAGCTTAAACTTGAGAAAGTTGATAACAGTACAGAATATTTAAAACAGGTTATTGATCTTCAACAAACAGTATCAAGAGAAAGCCTGAAAAATGCAGTACTAAACCTTGATGCACAGGATAGAAATCTTCAACTTGCAGAGAGTGTATATAATACAACCAAGAAAAAATTTGAATCGGGTGTAGGATCAAGCTTTGAGGTGTTGCAATCAGATACCGATTGGCAAACTGCACAAAGCAATTATTTTACCAGTTTGTACAATGCCATCATTGCAAAAATTTCTTTCTTATCTGCATTAGGAAAATTACCATAAATCATAAACTTTTTTCAATATCAAATCAATTCGTTTTATGCAATCATTAATCAAAACACTTTTTTTAACCTCATTGCTTTTTGTCTTTATAGCCTGCGGCTCTAAAGGAGATAGTGCCGAGTTGACAAAAAAGAAAGACCAACTTGCTACTTATAAAAAAGAACAGACTTCCTTAGCAGAAAATATTAAAAAGCTGGAGGCTGACATAGCTAAACTAGACACAGCCAATGCCAAGCCTGAAATAACAAAGCTGGTAGATATTGATACTATAAAACTTCAAAACTTTACCCATTACATAGATTTACAAGGAAGGGTGGATGCTGAAAACATTTCTTATGTAAGCCCACGTGGTGGTGGCGGACAGGTACGTGCTGTATATGTAAAACAAGGACAGGAAGTAAGAGCAGGACAATTACTATTAAAATTGGATGATGCTGTATTAAGACAAAACATTGCAGCTGCAAAGCAGGGAATGGCTTCGGTAAAAAATCAATTGGAACTTGCTAAAAGTTTGTATCAAAGAACAAAAAATCTTTGGGACCAACAAATAGGAACTGAAGTACAGGTACTACAAGCCAGGACTAATGTTGAGGTCTTAGAAAATCAGTTGAAGACACAAAAGGAAAATGTAAAAACAGTAGAAGAGCAACTTAGTATGACCAATGTTGTAAGTAATGTAAGCGGTGTAGCTGATGTTGTAAATATACATGTGGGCGAAATGTTTACCGGTGCACCTGCTATGGGTATTAAAATTGTAAATAGAAATGTTCTAAAAGTAGTAACAAACGTACCTGAAAATTATTTGGTTAAAGTAGCTAAAGGAACACCAGTAATTATTTCGGTACCAGATATAGGTAAGAGTTACAACTCTGTAATCTCATTGATTGGGCAGGATATTAATGCTGCCTCACGTGGATTTATTGCAGAAGCTAAAGTGCCTAGCGACAAGGCATTAAAGCCAAACCTGACTGCAATGGTTCGCATACAGGATTATAGTGTACCCAATGCTATAACTGTACCTGTCAATATTATTCAAACAGATGAAGCCGGGAAATTTATTTTAGTTGCTTCAAACGAGGGTGGAAAAAGAATTGCAAGAAAAAGAACAGTTACTATAGGAGAATTGTACGCCGATAAACTGGAAATAAAAAGCGGATTACAAAGTGGCGATGTTATTATCGTAAATGGTTTTCAGGGATTGTATGATGGGCAAACGATTGTTACTAAAGCGTAGCCCCCTCGGTCCCCCAAGGGGGAAGTTAGGTGTAGCAGGTTCATATAATTTGCAGCATTTTTTTGTGCCTTTTTGGCGAGTTTTTTTTGTGTTCCGTTGAGCCTTAGAGGTTCAAGAAACAAAACGTAAGAAAAGCCCAATAGCAATCAAATGATGAACGGAGCGTTCCCGCAAAATTGACGGGGCAGGCTGCTACTGTAGTTTCATAAATATTCAAATGCCGGTAACATAAAAATTTCCGGTTTAGCAAACAAAACGTTATGTCTGTATTAGAAAATTTCAAAGAAAAGTTTAAGGAGTTTGGACCAACAACCTGGTCTATAAAAAATAAGACATCCATTTATCTGCTGATAATTTTTGTATCGGTGATAGGTGTTACACAATTTGTAACGCTTCCCAAAGAGCAGTTTCCTGATATTGTTATCCCTACCATATACATACAAACAATCTATGTAGGAAATTCTCCCAAGGATATTGAGAACCTTGTTACACAGCCTATTGAGAAGCAATTGAAAGGCATTACAGGTGCTAAAATAAATAAACTGACCAGTACTTCTGTACAGGATTATTCAGCCATAATGGTTGAGTTTAACACAGACATAAAAGTGGATGTTGCGCTACAGAAAGTAAAGGATGCGGTTGATAAAGCTAAAAAGGATTTGCCAACGGACCTTACTCAACAGCCCAATGTGGTTGAGGTTAGTTTTTCTGAACAGCCTATTATGTTTGTTAATATCAGTGGTGATTTTGACCGGGTAAAGCTGAAGAAGATGGCCGATGATATGCAGGACAAACTGGAAGAGTTGCCACAAATAACAAGGGTAGATATTGTTGGTGCGCCTGAAAGAGAATTTCAGATTAATGTTGATAATCTGAAAATGCAGGCAAGCAATATTTCGTTTGACGATATAGCAAATGCTGTAAGCCGCGAAAATGCTGATATTAGCGGAGGATTATTGGAAGTTGGTAACATGAAACGTACACTGCAGGTAAAAGGGCAGTTTAAAAGTGTAAGTGATATACAACAGATCATAGTTCGTAACACAAGCAGTCAGCCTATTTACCTTAAAGATATCGCTGTAATAAAGGACACTGTAAAGGAGACTGAAAGTTATGCAAGGTTAAATGGTAAAAATGTTATCACTCTTAATGTTATAAAACGAAGTGGTGAGAACCTGATTGAAACTTCTGATGGAGTGAAGAAGCTTGTTGATGAAATGAAAGCGACTGTACTTCCACCAAACTTAAAGGTTGTAATTACCGGAGATAGCAGCAAGGCAACACGAACTTCGTTTAATGATTTGGTGAATAGTATAGTCATTGGTTTCATTTTGGTATTGCTGATTCTTATGTTTTTTATGGGGATTACCAATGCATTCTTTGTTGCCTTGTCTGTGCCGCTAAGTATGTTTGTGGCGTTCATGTTTTTGCCTGCGGCAGAATGGATTACTGGTAGCAATGTTACGCTCAACTTTATGGTGCTGTTTGCGTTGCTTTTTGGTCTGGGTATTATTGTTGATGATGCAATTGTAGTAATTGAAAACACCCATAGAATCTTTGTGGAAGGACGAGGGAAGCTTAGTAGCAAAATTGCAGCAAGGGCTGCAGCAGGGGAGGTGTTCATACCTGTTTTAGCGGGTACGCTTACTACATTGGCGCCGTTTTTTCCATTGCTATTTTGGCCAGGCATTATAGGTAAGTTTATGATTTATCTGCCAACCATGCTCATCTTTACATTGGCTGCATCACTTGTGGTTGCTTTTATTATGAACCCGGTTTTTGCAGTAGATTTTATGAATCACGAAGAAGGTCATCTAAAGAAGAAAAGTGCTGTATTTACAAGTGCTGCATTTCTTATAACCTTAGTTGCGGGTGTACTTCTCGACCTTGCAGGATTTTATTTTGGTGGAAATATTCTCATCTTGTTTGCCCTGCTTATAGTATTGAATACCTACTTCATCAGCGGTGCCATACATAGTTTTCAGAACAGGGTATTGCCATGGATTATGGGGCACTATGAGTCACTGCTTCGTTGGGCTTTGAAAGGATGGAGACCTGTTTGGTTGCTTTTAGGAACAGTCGGTTTGTTCTTGTTCTCAATTGTATTTTTTGCTGTAAGAAAAGTACCTGTTGTATTTTTCCCGAAGGGTGACCCCAATCAAATTTATGTTTATTTAAAAATGCCGGTAGGAACAGGTGTTGACTATACTGATTCAATAACAAGACAGCTTGAAACAAGGGTATACAAAGTATTGGGAATGGAAAATGGCAAGGAAAACCCAATAGTAGAAAGTGTGATTAGCAATGTTGCTATTGGAGCTGCAGACCCGAGCAGCGGCGATAGAAGTACAAGGCCTAATCTGGGTCGGATACAGGTACAGTTTGTTGAGTTTGAAAAACGTCATGGACAATCATCGGGACCTTACCTTGATTCAATCCGTTCTGTAATGAAAGGAATACCTGGTGCAGCTATTAGCGTGGCACAAGAATCAAGTGGCCCCCCTACAGAATCGCCGATTAATATAGAAGTAACAAGTGATAATTTTGATCATCTTACAAAAACTGCTGTTGAGCTCAAGAATTATTTAGATGCTAAGCAGATATCAGGGGTAGAGGAATTAAAGTTTGATGTGGACCTTACCAACCCTGAAATAACACTAAGTGTAGATAGGGAAAGAGCAATGATAGAAGGTTTATCAACGGCACAAATAGGTATGGCGATACGTACTGCATTATTTGGGCGTGAGGTAAGTAAAATAAAAGAAGGTGAAGATGAATATAAGATTCAACTAAGAAGCAGTGAATTGCAACGTAAGAGTCTTTCTGACTTACTCAATATGCGTATAACCTTTCGCGATTTTACACAAGGTATAAAGCAGATTCCGATAAGCTCACTTGTAAAAGTGGATTATACAAGTACTTACGGAAGTATTAAAAGAAAGAATGTAAAACGGGTAATAACGCTTTATTCAAATGTGCTAACAGGGTTTACTCCCAATGATGTGAATGTGAATATCAAGGACGCCATTAATGCATTTAAAAATACAAATGCAGATGTGGTGATATCACAAACCGGTGAAGGAAAGCAACAAGCTGAAACCGGAGCATTTCTTGGTAAAGCATTGATAATTGCCCTGATGCTTATTCTGGTAATACTTGTATTGCAGTTCAATAGCATTAGCAAGCCGGTAATTATTCTTACGGAGATTGTATTTAGTGTAATTGGTGTACTACTTGGATTTGCAATTACAGGCATGGAAGTATCTGTAGTAATGACAGGTATTGGTATTGTAGGTCTGGCGGGTATTGTAGTGAAAAATGGTATCCTGGTAATTGAATTTGCGGACGAATTGAGGGCAAGAGGACTTAAGACAAGAGAAGCTGTAGTACAGGCAGGTAAAACCCGTATTATTCCTGTGTTGCTTACTGCATTGGCTGCTATACTTGCATTGATACCACTTGCTATTGGATTTAATATAGACTTTGTACGTATGTTCTCCGAACTTAACCCACATATATTCTTTGGTGGAGACAGTGCCAAATTCTGGAAACCATTGTCATGGACCATCATCTTTGGATTAGCATTCGCATTCTTTATGACTCTGGTAATAGTACCAAGTATGTACCTGATAGCAGAGCGGTTAAAACGCCCTATGCGCCGTCAATACGGAGGTACATGGATTAGTATGTTAGGGATACCACCGCTTACCTTTTTGTTTATTCCATTGATGATAATAACTATGGTGCGTCATAGAATGGAGGTGAAACGCCGTTTTAGAAGATTAAAAGATAAAGCTTCTGAAACATGTATCAGGAGTTGGTTTTAGAAATACGTGTTAAGTGTCAAGTGTTAGTTAGAAGTTAGATGAATTATTTTAGGTATGAACCTATCAACCATTCAACTTTCTAATTTAAACAATCGATGAACCTACTACAGCACTTCAAAAATTCAGTTATTTTAGGTTTCGAAAGGCTTTAATTTTTGATAATAATAAAACAAAAGATACGCTACAATTGATTATTGTAGCGTATCTTTTTTTATCAAATTAATTACCTTAAGGAATAGTTTGATAATCTTATTTGACTTTTAGAGCTTTAACTGTTTTCACATTATGTCCTTGCCTTACTTCTATCAAGTACATTCCCGGAGCAAGTTGTTCGCCAAACTTAAATTGTTGTTGGGGAAACCCTTTGGTAACGTAAACATTTTTGCCATTAAGATCAACTACTTTTAGGCTTACTACTTCTGTACCCGCGGTTTTTGTTACCACGGTAAAACGATCATTGCTTGGGTTCGGTACTAATGATACCTCAAAAGTAGAGGGTTTTATGGGATCAGCTTTTACAATTAATTTCTCCTGAACCGCAATTGGTGGGCAGGTAACATTATTTTCTGAAACCGTTACTAATATAGAGGTCAGGCATCCGTTGTTATCACGGACATAAACCCTGTAGGTGCCTGCAACTAACCCATTAAATGTAGTAGAGGTAGTAAAGAGAGTTGATGAACTTATTTTATAATCATAAGGTAATGTTCCTCCGTTTGCTGTTACAGTTATAGATCCGTCAGCAGCGCCTATGCAGGTTGCATCTGTTTTTGTAGCGGTGAGCGTAAGTCCAACAGGTTCGCCGACTATGATCATTGTAGTAGAAACACAACCATTTGCATCTTGTACAAAAGCTTTATAAGTTCCGGCCATCACCCCTGATATAGTATTGGAGGAGGAATAGCTGCTTTTATTTTCGAGTTTGTATAGGTATGGTCCTGTTCCACCTGAACCATTAATTGTAACCAATCCGTCTGATGCACCATTGCAAGTAGCATCATCAACGGAGATACAGGAACTTAGCTTGCCGTTTTGACCAATTGTAACCATTTGATTTGCTTCGCAACCGCTTGCATCTTTAACAAAAACAGTATAAGTACCAGCCTTAAGATTTGATAATACATTTGAACTGCCAAATACTCCTGTAGCATTAAGTTTGTAAGAGTATGGTGCAGTTCCATTTGTTGGTGTAACGGTTATAGACCCCGTATGAGAATTATAGCATACTGCATCTGTACTTGTAAAGGTAAATGCCAAAGGAGCAGGATTAATGAGGGTAATATTTGCGCTTGCAACACATCCGTTAGCATCTTTGATATAAGCAAGAATTTTACCAGCTTTTAACCCTGTAAAGGTACTGTTGGTAACAAATCCTCCAACCGTACCAAGTTTATAAAGGAATGGACTTGTACCTCCGCTTGGTGTTAAGGTAATAGAACCCGTTGCACTACCAAAACATACAGGATCTGTTTTAGTAATACCCGCATTTAGTGATGAAGATGGATCTATGGTTATTTGAGGTGTTATGCCTGCACATCCTCCGGTTCCTCTAATAGATACGGTGTATTTACCGGGTTTCAGATTGGTGAAGCTATTAGAAGGTCCAAAAACACCAATTGTACCAATGCGATAGGTAAAAGGGCCGGTACCACTTGTGGGTGTTACTACTATGGAGCCATTGGCAACCCCATTACAACTTGCATTTGTTTTAATGTAAGTTGAGGTAATTGTACATTTAGACTGCTGGGCTATACTTAGATTAACAATAAGCATCCCAAAAATTACCGATAATAATTTTTTCATAATCAAATTTTTAGTTGGTTAAAAATGAATTGATTCACATAGTATGATATTTAAACGAAGTGGTTATTCTTAGGTATTTATTTTTAAAAAAAACGGTAAGAAACTAAGGTTATCTATATTATTTGAAATGGTTTGTTCTATAAAATTTATTATGAATTTAAAAATGAATTTTACAATTATCAGGTAGAAGAATTTCCCCCAATTTTTAATACTGAAATTTTATAGAAAATTGGAATTATTATATTTCAAACAAAGCATTTTAATATAGGCTGACTAAGCTTAAATGGAACTGCAAGGGGGATTTTATTATTGGTCAATAATAAGTATTGGACAAACTGAGTGTGACGAATTCTATTTTTTGATAGCTTATGAATCCATCCATTTATTATCTACATAAAAATACAACTTTTATTCAATAAGTAATAATTTTTTTTATTTTTATTATTCCCTATTATAAGTTAAATAGTCAGAAATTTTTGGCTTGGAGTTGGGTTATATTTCTACTCGTCAAATATAAAAATTAAAAGAGGCCAACCATATTTTGGTCGGCCTACTTTTAATAAAGAACGATTAATGATGGGTTATTTAATTTTTACACCTTTAATTATTTTTGTAACACCTCCTTGGTTTACCTCTACCATATAAACACCCGGTGCCAACTGCTCGCCGAATTTAATTTGCTGTCCTCCCTGACCCTTTAGAATAAGCGCATTTCTGCCATTGGCGTCTAATACCCTTATCTGTACAGAGTTGTTTGCTTTGGAAGTTGTTGTTAAAATGAATTGGTTCTTTGTTGGGTTTGGAGAAAGTAAAATTTCTTTGGAGATTAAGTTAGTAGATTCCAATTTAGACGTACGTGCAAATGTAGAAACCGGCCCACATGGAGTAGTGCCATCCATAATAATCACCTGTATAGATCCGCCGCCACAATCATTTGCATCTTTTGTATAGATTCTATAGCTACCTGCTCTAAGGTTGTTGAAAGTGTTTACAGAGTTATATGCACCACTTGTACCAAACCTATATGTGAAGGGAGAAATACCACCTGCACCATTGATTATAATAGACCCATCATTTCCACCTATACAGGATACATCCGTTTTTATAGCAGTAGCTGTTACTGCTGTAGGTTGGCTAACTATAACTGATGTGTTAATTGAACAGCCATTGGCATCTTCAATATACGTTCTGTAAGATCCGGCTCTTAGATTAGGGAAAATATTATTACTTACAAATGCGCCTGAAGTGCCTAATCTATAGGTGTAAGGTGATGTACCACCTGAAGCTAATACCTCAATAGAACCGGTGTATGTTGCATAACATTTTGCATCTGTAACATTGTAAGTAGCAGTAATGACTGACTGCTCATCCACAATTATTGCATCTGTAACCCCGGCACATCCTGCATCATCCAGAATAAATACACGATAACTACCCGCTCTTAAGCCTGTAAACATATTAGATGGCCCAAAACTTCCAACAGTACCAATTCTGTAGGTGTAGGGGCCTACACCACTTGTGGGGGTAACCGTTATAGATCCCGTTGCAGAACCATAGCAAATAGCATCTGTCTTGGTATAAGTTGATAACACAGATAATATAGTTAGGTGAAGCGTAGCTACAGAATCGCATCCTGCAGCATTGATAGTATTATAAGTATAATCACCAGATGCAGTGTATGTAGAATCGTTCCATGTATAACTGTTACAGATTTCTACAGTAGTTTCTGAGCTTGTAGGTTGATTTACCGTAACTACTACAGGAGCAGAAGTTGTACTTACATTGTTTGCAGGGTTGATAACTGTAACAGTATAACTACCACTTGTATTAACTGTAATTGATTGCGTGGTTTCACCAGTAGACCATAAGTAACCAATTGCTCCATTGTACTGCCAAAAATCTTTTTGATTTGCGCCTGTACTTCCGGTACCTATATAACCTGCACAACCTATACTAAATCCTGTTGCTCCCTGACGGGCTGAACCACCAAAATCAGATTTTTGGTTCCAGGCGTTAGTGGCAGAGTTGTACTCCCAGAAATCTTTTTTACGGTTTACCACATCAGATCCTGTACCTATATAACCACGGCTTCCTATGCTAAAACCAGAAGCAAAATAACGTGCTCCGCCACCAAAATCAGCTTTCTTTGTCCACGAATTTGTTGTAGGATTGTATTGCCAAAAATCGCGAAGCATATCTTCTGAATTTTGGTTTTCATTTTCCTCGTTATCATCACCTTTTTCTTTACCATTAAATGTTGAACCTGTACCAATATAACCCATATTATTTATGGCAAATCCAACTGCTCCCATACGCACAGATCCGCCAAAGTCAGCCATACGGGTCCATTTATTTGTTGAGGGGTTATATTCATAAAAGTCATTTTTACTTTTTTTCTTACCATCATTACCGGTGCCTATATATCCTTTGCTGCCAATACTAAAACCAGCTGCACTTGTTCTTGCGGCTCCTTTAAATTCAGCTTTTCTAGTCCAGGTATTGGTTGCAGGATTATATTCCCAAAAATCTTTTAAATATTTACCATTATATCCGGTTCCAAGGTATCCTTTAGAATCTATGGAAAATGCTGTAGCTCCTCTACGGGTTGATCCGCCATAAGTTGCCTTTTGTGACCAGGTATTGTTTGTAGCGTCATATTCCCAGAAATCCCTTTTGTAAGCACCATCATAACCGGTTCCAATATAACCTTTGTTACCAATGCTAAATCCAGCTGCATAACGCCGGGAAGTACCCATAAAATCTGATTTTTGTATCCATGCTTCACCAGAATTTGCTGTAAGAACTACACTGCCACCCTGGCAAAATGTAGTTGGTCCTTCTGCATTAATGGTTGAAATGCAGGTTTGACTCTGAAGGTATTGCGATCCGCAGATACCAAGTAGGAATAAAGTAAACTTTCTCATTGTTTTATAGTTTTATAGTTGAAGAAAAATAAATTTTAAAATGCAGGAAGTATAAAATGCTGATATGCATTCTGAAGTCATATTTAAGGGGGGATTCAGATAAATTAGTTTCGGTCATAAATAATAATCAGTAGCTTTTTATTGCTAAAAGTGAGATACAATTAATCATTAAAATTTATGTTGTAAAAACAGAAAAATTAATTGTACTCTTCAGAATTGATATACTTTATCAACCCTGATTAATAATAAAAGATTATTGAATTAAAAGACACCGAAAGCACACTTCAAATACACACAAATTCATACATTAGTACATTAGAGTGTCTGAAGTATTTCATAGAAACATGATTGGAAGAATTAATTTCAAATTATTAATTGGCGAGAAGGTTAATTGCTTTGAAAAATAATTACCAACTAATAATTTCTTTTCAATGTAAATGTAAGCCATTTTATTCAAAAATAATTGAGCTTTCGTTCGTTAATTTAATAGATAAATATTAGATAACCTTTAAAATTGATTTGGATTTTAATTTAAAAAAAATCAATCATAGACAAAACTCAAAAAAGTTGAATCTCAAAAAAGAATTAATAACTAATACATTTCAATGTTGAAATTTAAATTACCTGGATATAGTTGACCGTAAAATATAAAATTAGGTTGCATTTTTAATACTTTATATAAAAATCTCGGACTATAAACTTAATTCATCTGAATTATTGCCTTAAATAAAAATGGTATTTAGAGATATAAGAAAATAAACGGGCTAAAATTATTAGAGAGAGGTACTATAAACTTCCAAACCCCGGACTATTGAAAGGTTTTCAAATAATGAAAACCAGACCTTAGCCGGGTAGGGGTTTGGATAGTTCTTCAAATGGTATTGAATAGAGGGTGGATTAAAAAGGAGTTGGCTGGGCTTAATGAAAAAACTGTGCCAAATTTATTTTCTATACAGTAAATTATTGCCGGTTATATTTTTATTGCTTTTAACCTGATAATTTTTTTGCCTTCTAAAATTTCAATAAAGTAGGGCCCCGGCAAAAGTTTTTGTCCAAAGTTTAGGATCTGTTTGTCCCGTGTTAAGACTGTAGATAATACATGACCATTTACATCAAGTAACTTTGCCATTATTGGTTTGTCAAATATAGCTAACCGAATATTAAAGTTATTAGTAGTGGGATTTGGATAAATAAAATAGTTAGATGTAGTAATCGCTTTATCATCTTCTACGTTCATCTTATTTGCTATAGTTGGGGTACAGGTAGCAGATTGAGTGCCAATAGTTGCAGCAATTGAAAATCCGGAACAACCATTAGCATCGATTATATAAACTCTGTACGATCCTGATTTTAGATTGTTAAATGTGTTTGTTGTTACAAAAGTACCCGTAGAGCCTAATCTGTAAGTGTAAGGGGGTGTGCCGCCGGAAGGGGTTATGATTAAGGAACCTGTGGCAGAGCCGGGACACAGGGCATCAGTTTTTGTTGCAATAGCACTTATAACTACAGGTTGGCCAACTGTGGCGCTTGTATAGCCTATACAACCATTTTTGTCCTTAAGGAATAATGTATATACTCCTGCTTTCAGGTTTAGAAATTTGTTTGAGGTTTGATAAGCTACTGTAGTATTTAATTTATAAGTAAAAGGGGAAAAGCCTGAATTCGGAGTTGCTGTAATACTACCATTTGTAGCACCTATGCATTTTGTATTGGTTATTGCAGCAGTAACTGTAACGGGTAATGGTTGATTAATTGTAAGGCTTGTATTGATATTGCAACCGTTCACATCTTGTAGGTATACACGATAATCTCCTATACCTAAACCTCCTAAAATACTATCTGTAACATAGCTACCTGCAGTTCCATATTTATAAACAAAAGGTGCCGTACCACTTGTTGGCGTCACAATAATAGATCCATTTAAAATATTATTACAAGTAGCATCTTTTTTGGTAAATATTCCTGTAATAGTTGTTTGCTGAACAATTGTAATTTGGGCCGATGTTCCGGTGCAACCATTTACATCTAGTATTGAAATTCTATACAAGCCTGCACTTAAACTATTAAAAGTATTGGAGGAAGTATAACTACCCGTGGTTCCAATTCTGAAAGTGAATGGGGCATTACCTTTTGTTGGATTTATTGTTATTGATCCTGTAGATACTGTATTGCATGCAGCATCTTTTTTAGTGTATGTAGAGGTTATGGTGGAAAAAATGGTGAGATGAAGGGTGACCACAGAATCGCAACCTACAGCATTTGTTGTTGTATAAGTATAATTACCGGAGCTTTTGTATACTGTTCCATGCCAGGTATAGCTTATACAATTGGAGGCAGTTAATGATGATGAACTTGGTAATTTTTCCTGAACAGTTACCATTGTTTCTGCCGGCAAGCCGCAATCGCCGGTTACCCTTGCATAATAAATTCCTGGTGCAGTATTTAATAGTGTAGTGCCTGTGCCAAGATTGGTGCCTGTGCCACCCGGTGCTGACCACCATGTTACGGTGGCATTTGATCCCACTACACCATTTGCAGTTAAGTTAGTTGTAGTATTTGAACAAATAGGATTTGAAGCTGCTGTTGCAGATAGGATAGAAGTTGCAGGGAGCCCTGTTATAGTTAATGAAGCTTCAGCCGGGCTACCACAATCGCCGGCAACAACTGCATAATAAGTACCCGGTGGCACATTAGGTATACTATTACCGAAACCTAAATTACTACCGGTTCCACCCGGGCCAGACCACCATGTAACTAATGCATTTGTTCCTGTAATACCATTGGCGGTTATTGTAGTAGTTGAATTCGAACAAAGCGGATTTGTAATACCAGTAACAGATAGAATACCGGCATTGACTTTTGAATTAACAGATACAAGTGCTTCTACAGGACTTCCACAGTCACCTGTAACATAAGCATAATAATTTCCCGGTCCGGCATTTAATAAAGCAGGTCCTGTGCCAAGATTAGTACCGGTAGCTCCTGTGCCTGTCCACCAGTTGACAGTTGCATTGGTGCCTGTAACACCATTGATTGATAATGTAGTTGTACTATTTGAACAAATTAGACTTTCGGCTGCACTTGCAGACACCATTCCCACATTGCTTTTTGCCATTATTACAATAGATGTTTCCACCGGATTACAATCTCCTGTTATTCTTGCATAATAAGTTCCGGGGCCAACATTTGGTATCGTAATACCTGTACCCAGATTGGTACCTACTCCACCGGGAGAAGTCCACCATGTAACTACTGCATTACTTCCGGTAACACCATTGGCTGTAAGTATTGTGGTTGTATTTATGCATATAGGATTAGCCGCAGCGGATATAGATGCAATGCCCATAGTGTTATTAACAGTTACTATTGTAGAAGTTGAAGTAGCACTGCAACCTGTAGCAGTATTAGTAACTATTACAGAATAGCTGCCTGAACTGTTAACAGTTATTGATGGTGTAGTAGCACCGTTTGACCATAGATAAGTAAGTGCCGGATTGTATTGCCAGAAATCTTTTTTATAACTACCATCAAATCCAAGACCCACATATCCACTTCCGTTTATGCTAAAGCTAATGGCAGCATTACGTGCATTGCCACCAAAATCAGCTTTTTGAGTCCATGTGTTTGTATTTTGATCAAACTCCCAAATGTCTTTTTTATAACCTCCGTCAAAGCCCATGCCCATATAGCCTTTTGTGCCTATACTAAAACTTGTACATGCATTTCTTGGTGAGCCTCCAAAATCTGTTTTTTGAGTCCATGTGTTATTAGCCGGATTGTATTCCCAAAAATCTTTTTTATAGCTTCCGTCAAATCCCATTCCTATATATCCTTTGCCACCAATAAAAAGACCCGTTGCAGCATTTCTTGCTGATCCACCAAAATCTGTTTTTTGAGTCCAGCTATTATTAGTTGGATCATATTCCCAAAAATCTTTTTTATATCCACCATCATTTCCGGTACCAATATACCCTTTTGTGCCTATGGCAAAGCCCGTAGCCAGGTCACGTGCCGAGCCTGCAAAATCAGTTTTTTGTATCCAGGTATTATTGATAGGATCATATTCCCAAAAATCTTTGCGGTAACTTCCATCATAACCTGTTCCAATGTAGCCCTTGCTTCCAATACAAAATCCTACAGCATAGCGTCTTGCAGTACCTCCAAAGTTGGCCTTTTGGGTCCATGTATCTGATGCAGGCTCATATTCCCAGAAATCATTTGTAAGTTGTGACCCGTTATAACCTGTACCTATATAGCCTTTGCTGCCTATACTAAATGCGGCATAGGCGTTTCTTGCGGTACCGCCAAAATCGGACTTTTGAGTCCAGGTATTTGCACCTGTATTGGCATTTAAAATTACACTGCCTCCGTTGCAAAAAGTAGTTAGACCATTTGGGGTTATAGTTGCTGTACAAGGTTGAGAAGCAACTTTGTTTTCTATAAATAAAATGCAGACAAAGAGTATTAAAAATTTAAGCATCGCTATGTTAGTTTTAAAAAAATCAATTGAACATTACTACAATGGTATACTTTTCTTTCATTCTGAAGATTTTGTAAGGGGAAATTTCAACCTCTGATAATATTGCTTTGAAAAACCGGACTAAATAGTCAGTTATTTTTAAAATTTTACTTTTAAAGAATCTAACTCTTGTTTAGAAACTGTAGGGGGCATTTGATTGTGATTAATTTTATTAATGACAAGTCGGGCTACTTGGGCAGCATCTGTTTTTTTTCTGAATCCTTTATTTCCTGGCATTCCTGGCATAGAAGGTTGATGTATCATTTTTTTATTGTTGTCAAATATGTCGTAACCAAAAGTTCCTTCATCAGAAGGTATGATTGTGTAGGTTAACTTGTAATTATTAGTCTGTGAATGCTTATTAACTTTTTTAGTGCTTTTAGGTAATTTTTGTGCTGACAATGTAGCTGTAAAAAAAACCAACAGCATAATTATTGAGCCTGTTAATGTGTATTTTCTACATAATAAAAACAGGACTGATAAGTGGTCTTTATTTGCTTTCATATTTTCATTTTAAATTTAATAATTGGAAATTCTTTCTTAATGATTCTAATGGGTAATGAATTATGCGATAAACAGTATGTTATAATCATTTTAAAATACTGTATAGTAAATAACTTTAACTCTCTAAAGAGTGGTTACTATATTTCGTAAATATACAAATTAGTGAGTTTAAAAAAATAGCAGCTTGTAAATTTTTAAGAATTTAAAATGATAGCATTTTGTAAGAACAATAAATTTCTTTAATGCATTTCAAAAGTATATTATCATTAGATACTCTGGGAAATAAGAGCAACTTTTTAAAAATTATGATGATGGGATATTCAGAGTTCTTTATCATGCTGAAAGCTAATTGTCATTTACATGCAACTATTTAAACTCAATTGGTCTCTTATTTCGCATAGTATAAAGATGTGAATAATTATTTTCATCAATTACTTATAAACATTGTCTTCTAAAAGATTAAATAAACATTAAAAAGCTATCATAAATCCTACGAATGCTTTATTTTGTCTACTATAAACACAATAAATGAAGTCATTTATACTTTTCCTTTTATTTGCTGCCTTTGGCTTCCACGGTTTGGGTCAGCAAAGATATGACTACTATATGTGGCCCTATGGAAATAATGATAGAATAGAATTTTCTGAAACTGTTTACCTACCTAAGTCTAATACCGATTCCTTATATATTTTCTCAAAGAACTTTTTAATGAATAAATTTAGTACTGATAAAGACAGTATTTCTGCTATAGATAATAAACGAACTGCAATTTGTAAAGGAGTATTTTTTATACCTATACCCCAATTAGGTGAAAAAGGAAAAGGTTATGTTGGTTTTACCTTATCTATTTCATCTCACAACAAATCCTACCGATATACTTTTACCAATTTTGAACATTTCTCACAACAGTCTGATGGTCTGTCGGGCGGTGCATTAGAAAATGACAAACCTGAAAATAGCAAGTCAGCTTACCCCTTAAGATATTGGAATGAGGAAAAAGCTAAAGCCTATTACTACATACAAACTACTATCGAATCTCTCAAAGAATATATGGCTAAACATGCTGGTTAACTTTGTAGATTAAACCTTTCCCTCCCTTACAATTAATCTGTTGGTATTAGATTATACACGTTGCTCTGGCATACTTTTTTTATAGTTTATTTTTATACTAAAGAATATTGCTATGAAAAAGTTAACACTACAATTTTGTTTATTGGCTTTTGTAACCTTGGGTGTAGGTTGTGCCGGTAATGATACTTCAGTTATAAAAGACAGTACAGTTAATCAAACAAATGATACCGGGGCTGTTATGTTGGAGATATCAATGTGGGTACTACCATGAAGGATTCATTAAATGAGATGAATGGCACCCCTGATACAATCAATTTTCAACAGGATGATAGATTTATTCTTGAGGCAGCCAAAGGTGGTTTATTAGAAGTAGAAATGGGTAAATTGACCGCTACTTATTCAGCATCTGCTTTGGTTAAAGAATTTGGATTAATGATGGTGACTGATCATAAAAAAGCTAATGATGAACTGAAAATTTTAGCAACCAAAAAAAATATTAAAATAGCAACATCGCTGGATGAAAACGGAAAGCAACATATAAACGCAATGAAAGCCATGAAGGGTACTGACTTTGATAAGGCTTATGTTAGTATGATGGAAGCCGATCATAAAGAAGATATTGCAAAGTTTGAAAAAGAAGTAAATGCAGGCAAGGATGAGGAGGTAAAAAGTTTTGCTTCTGCTACGTTGCCAACCTTAAAAAAGCATTACCAGAAAATTAAAGCGATTCAGGAAAAAATGAAATAATTTCATTGTTAGAAATTTAAATCACTCAGTAAAATTCAAAGGCAATTTTAGTGTTTTTTTAATACTTCAAAATCATTGTTATGACTAATAATTTATTCGAAAATATATTGCAGATGGAATCCCCTGTAGAAACACCGGGTGTAGATCCAAAAGAAAAACCCGAGGTTGAGCCCGATAACTTACCTGAAGAAGAGCCGGGTGTGCAACCCGGTAAACATCCCGGTAAAAAGGATGACGACGATGATGATGAGGAGGATCCCTATCAGGAACCCACAATAGGCGATGATCCTGATACAATAAAAACCAAAATACCTATCATGTAATTATAGGATTTTGCTATGATATTTTACTAATTCCGTCATAGGGGCTTTAATTATTTTGCCCATTTCTAACTGATAACTCTGACACAAATCTTTTATAACATCCTTAAAGGTAAATGCTACACTACCGGTGAAGTTTATAGGAGTGACCCAGCTTTGAGAATATTTATTTAAATGGGTAAAGAAGAAATCATTTATACCATCTTCCAAAATATTTTCAATCATATAATGCCCCCGGTTCTCCGAGAGAAAATGGGTAAAATTAGCCAGATACCTATTTGGATATGGCTGCTTATATACGCTGTTTAAAATGTCATCTTTTGAAACACCGTATTTTTCATTAAATTGTAATTCCAGATCCTCGTCAAATGTCTTATACAGATAGTATTGAATGACTTTTTTACCCAAATATGCCCCACTACCCTCATCTCCTAATATATAACCTAAACCCGGGCTGTTTTTTTCTATCCTTTTACCATTGTAATAACATGAATTTGATCCTGTACCCAATATGCAAACAATGCCTTTATTGTTGCCACATAATGCCCGTGCAGCAGCTACAAGATCCGAGGCCATATTTATAGTTGCTTTTGGAAAAATAGCCTTCAGTATACCCTTCAATAGTGAGGCATTTTGAGTATTAGATAAACCCGTACCATAAAAATAAATGAGTTTAGGTTGTAGTTGTACTAATTTAGGTACAAGCTCTTTATACAACAGTTCAGTTATTTGTTGTTTTGTTAAAAAGTAGGGGCTAATACCGGTTGTAATAATTGTTTTCTTTTTTCCATTATTTAAGATACACCATTCACATTTGGTAGATCCGCTGTCAGCTATTAATATCACAGGTTGGGTTTTAATATGCTCTTACTTAAGTTTAAAGTGAGCAAAAGTTATAACAAAAGAATAATAATCATCAATAATTGTGAAAATTAATGGATTGAACTTATTTACCACCCGGAATTTCAACTGTCCGATAACAGAAACCTTTAAAATTGACCCCGGGACAAGAAAAATAATAGCATATTTTCCCAAACTGAAACAATAATGCTATTTCTGGAAATATTACAATTTTTATCTTTTTTTAAGGTGGCTTAAAATCAATACATTATCATTTGGCATTTGCGTGGTTAGATAGGGTTTCTAAACCACAATGATATGAACACTAACTTTACTCTAAGCGAAAGCCACTTAATCGAAAATTGCATTAACGGAGATAGAAAAAGCCAAAAAGCCTTATACGATCGTTTCTCCGGAAAAATGTTTGCTATTTGTCTGCGTTACTCAAAAAATCAAATGGATGCTGAAGATATTCTTCAGGAAGGATTTGTAAAACTGTTTAATAACTTAAACCGTTTTCGTGGAGAAGGATCTTTTGAAGGTTGGGTAAGACGCATATTTGTAAACACTGCAATTGAGCACATCCGTCGTAAAAACCTGAATACTGCTGTTGGCGAAGGTTTAGAAAACAGCATAGTTGATAAACGTCAAAATGCCCTGGACAATCTATATGAAAAGGATCTGCTTACTACATCACGTACTTTAAGCGATGGTTATCGCACTGTTTTCAATATGTATGCTGTAGAGGGTTATTCTCATAAAGAAATTGCAAGCAGGTTAGGTATTACCGAAAGTACCAGTAAGTCACAGTTTTCAAGGGCTAAAGCATTGTTACGTACGTTAATTAGTGGTACTAATAATAATAAAAAGGCAATGGTTATAAATATGTATTAGAATAAACACGCCTATTCAATCCCAATCATACAAGCCCCTCAGTAGAGGGGCCTTTTTAGTTAAATCTATTCAGCTAAATGATTTCCTCATGTTTTCTCCCTTTCCCTTATTTTAGCATTGTTTTATTATAAATTGAACCAAATAATAAACGGTAAATTATTTTTTTTAAGTAACAGTCTTTTGCATTTCCGGATTAAATCTTAAAAATAGAAGAAGCAATTATACTATTTTGTTCAACTTATATATTTCTACAATTGCTTTATAGATTTATCAACAATATTAAAATAGTTCAGGTTCTATTTGAACTATATTTAACACCATTAGCGTTGCGTTGTTATCACCCTTAGTTCTTTGAAAGTATTGTCAATATTGAGTTTGCAACGATTAATCACCTAAGACGATTTGATTTTTTATTGAGAAATAAAAATGCAACTTGCTGAAAATCATTTGTTTATGAAT
>JANPGE010000050.1:0-38718 GCA_031423805.1 Segetibacter sp.
GGTGTTTTGCGCAGAGCAGGACATACAGAAGCTGCAATAGATTTACCAAGATTAGCAGGTTATGAACCCGCAGGTGTTTTAGTAGAAATAATGAACGAAGATGGCACAATGGCAAGACTGCCTGAACTAAGGGAAATAGCCAAAAAGTTTGACTTGAAAATTATCTCCATCAAAGATTTAATAGAATACAGGTTAAATATGGATTCGCTGATAGAAGAAATTGTAAGGGTTGACATGCCTACAAAATTTGGTCACTTCAAGTTGGTTGCTTTTAAGGAGAAACTGACCGAAAGGGAACACCTTGCAATGATAAAAGGCGAATGGAAGAAAGATGAACCGGTATTGACCAGGGTACATAGCAGTTGCTTTACAGGCGATATATTAGGCAGTTTACGCTGCGATTGCGGGGAGCAACTTCATCAGGCTATGCAAATGGTAGAACAGGAAGGCAAAGGGGTTATTCTATACATGAATCAGGAAGGTCGGGGTATAGGATTAGTCAATAAATTAAGAGCTTATAAATTGCAGGAAGAAGGGTTAGATACAGTTGAGGCCAACATCCACCTGGGTTTTGGGTCTGACGAAAGAGACTATGGCGTAGGCGCACAAATTCTGCGACATTTGGATGTTACACGTCTGAAACTAATGAGTAACAATCCAAAGAAAAGAGCAGGGCTTAGCGGGTATGGTTTAGAGATAGTTGAGATAGTACCTATCGGAATTAAGTCAAACCCGCATAACGAGAAATATTTAAATACTAAAAGAGATAAAATGGGGCATGAGATAGTATAGTTGGGTGAGTAATAAACGTCTTACAACTATTGCCAATAAAGTTATAGAAATTGAATAGTTCCTATATTTTCTTATCTCCCTATGACCCTAAAACAAAAAATATATTTACATTTTTTAAGTGTAATAAATGAAAAGATTGCATTGTACCAAAAAGTACTTGCTGATCTTAAGGAAAGCGGGGCTAACGAAACCAAGAGTACGGCAGGAGATAAGCATGAAACGGCACTTGCAATGTTGCAAATAGAGCAGGCTAATACCCGTACCCAGTTGAAAGATGTGTTAGCCAAAAAAGTAATTTTAGAAAAAAATAATCCTATACTAATTGCTTCTGTAATTTTAAATGGAAGCCTTGTAAAAACCAATCATGGCTACTTCTATGTGAGTATTGCTTTGGGTAAAGCAATTGTTGATAATAGTATTGTGGTCGGTATATCTCCGCAATCACCTTTAGGTCAAAAGCTTATGGGATTAAAAGTGGGGGATAAGGTAAATGTAAATACGCATACTTATGCTGTTGAAAGCATTTTATAAATAATACCGGTATGGGTGGGTAAAATGTGTTTCTGAAACCTATTCTTTTATTTTTTTTTATAAATCTTATTTGAGCAATCAATCTGCCATTTAATTCAAGTAAAAATTTTTATATTGTAATTTTAATGTAAGTGACCATGACATTTACCGCAACTGATTATCAAAAATTCTATTAAGTTTGCATTCCAATAAATGAAGAGCTATGGCCTTGATTAAAAGCATATCTGGTATAAGAGGAACAATAGGCGGAAAGCCCGGAAATACATTGAGTCCATTAGATGTTGTAAAGTTTACTGCAGCATATGGTACTTGGCTTATGACTCAAAATAAGGGTCAAAAAGTGATAGTAGGAAGAGATGGTAGAATAAGTGGAGAAATGGTAAAAGGTCTTGTTGTAAATACATTGATTTCTTTAGGAATTGATGTGTTGGATATTGACCTTACCACCACCCCAACACTGGAAATGGCAGTGACTTTTGAAAAGGCAGCCGGGGGAATTATCTTAACTGCAAGCCACAATCCTAAAGAGTGGAATGCACTCAAATTACTTAACCATAAAGGTGAATTTATAAGTGGCGATGATGGCGCAAAAATTCTTGCTCTTGCAGATAAAGAGGATTTCAATTTTGCTTCGGTTGATAAGTTGGGTACTTATAATGTGAATCATACTTCACTACAACAACACATAGATGCTGTAATCAATTATCCTTTGGTAGATGTTGCTGCAATAACTAAGTGTAAATTTAAAATTGTTGTAGATGCTATAAACAGCAGTGGTGCCATAGCAGTTCCGGCATTGTTAAAAGCATTGGGTGTAAAAGAAATAACAGTTCTCAATGAAGATATAACAGGAAATTTTGCACATAATCCTGAACCTTTACCTCAACATCTTACTCAACTATGTAATGAAGTAAATCGTAAAAAAGCACACTTAGGTATAGCTGTAGACCCTGATGTGGACAGGCTTTGTTTTGTAAACGAAGATGGTTCATTGTTTGGTGAAGAATATACTTTGGTTGCAATTTCGGATTATGTTCTACAACACAGACCGGGTAACACGGTAAGCAATATGTCTAGTACAAGAGCACTAAAGGATGTTACAATAAAACATGGTGGTGAATATTTCCCAAGCGCAGTAGGAGAGGTAAATGTGGTGCAGAAAATGAAAGCGGTTAATGCAGTAATAGGTGGAGAAGGAAATGGCGGTATTATTGTTCCTGATCTTCACTACGGCCGCGATGCGCTGATAGGTATAGCATTGTATTTAACTTCTTTGGCAAAGAGTAAAAAAAGCAGCAAGCAATTAAGAGGCAGCTTCCCTGATTATTTTATTAGTAAGAATAAAATAGAACTTGAACATGGGGTTAACGTAAACTCTATTTTTGAAAAAATCAAAAAGAAATATAAGAACAATCCTATTAATACAGAAGACGGACTAAAGATAGAATTTGAAAATGATTGGGTTCATCTGCGTACCAGTAATACCGAGCCTATTATCCGTATTTATGCTGAAAGTAATTTTGAAACTACGGCCGACAATATAGCTCGTAAGATTATGCAGGATATTAGTGAAAATATGAATTAAAGCAGGGTATTCCTGTTGATTTTAATAATTCAATACATCTTACCTATTGTTTTATGGCTACTGCTTATCCCACAATATTTCCGGTTTCAGAATTAGATTTTGAGTCTGTTGCGGATATTTACAACGAATACATATTGTTAGGAAATGTGACAATGGAGGAATCTCTTTATGATTATGACCGTGTTAAAAAATGGGTTGAAGGTTTTGATGAAAGTGAGAAAATATTGGTATTGAAAAATGCCCAAGGAAGGGTTATTGGTTGGGGTGTAGTAAAGAAATACAGTGAAAGAGAGGGATATAAAACAGCTTGTGAAACATCTGTTTACCTGACACAGCAAGAATGTGGCAAAGGTTATGGGACTATGTTAAAAAAACATCTCATAGAAGAGTGTAAAAAGGTCGGTTATCATCATATTGTTGCAAAGATATTTGCAAGCAATACCTCAAGTATAGAATATAACCTAAAGTTGGGCTATGAGATGGTAGGCAGACAAAAAGAAATTGGTTATAAAAATGGTCATTGGCAGGACGTAGTTATTCTACAATATCTTATAAAGTAAATTGGAATTCTTATAGAAAATAATAACGCCTGCAAGTAAAACTTGCAGGCGTTATTATTATTATTTATCCCTTCTCCTATTTAACATCAGGCATCAGTACTAGTTTGACCATATTCTCCATATTAAAATATTGATTTGCCAGTTCTTTTGTTCTTGCTGCTGTAAGTTTTTTGATCATTATAGGGTCCTGTAAAATTAATTCCGGATCTTCATTGTAGTAAAATTTTTCCTGAAGATTTTCTAGCCAATAATCGTTTTCTTTTACATTGGTTTCAAGGCTTCGGGTATCTTCTGCAATTACTTTTTCAATATTAATTTGTGCACCACCATTGGCTTTCATATTTTTTATTTCCTCCAATACAAGGTTATATAGTTTTTCAACATTTTCAGGAGCACAACCAAAAGAAATGTTGATGATATAAGATGTAATTGGTTGACGGCTTATAGAAGCCCGAACGCCAACACCATATACTCCTCCCTGATCTTCCCGTAATATTTCTCTTAAGCGAATTTGTAATACCTGTGCCATTTGATCAAGTTGCGTTGCTTCAAGATCGCTGTAGGTAGCCATGCCGGTAAAGGAGATTCTTACATTACTTTTCTTCTCCTGGCCTTTTGTAATTGTTTTGTTGATAACACCATTAGGATATCTTATACCTACATCCTGCCAATTTTCGGTTGTCCCGTCTCCTGGCAGGGAGGCTATATATTGTGTTATGTTTTTACGAATGCTATCCACTTTAAAGCTACCTACTATTGTAAAGATGAAGTCACCGGCATTGGCAAATCGTTCTTTGTAAATTGAATAGGCTTTATCAAGATTTATTTCATCTACTCTTCCGAGGTCAAGAGGCTTGCGACGATAATGGTAATTGCCGAGTATATAACTAACTGAATCGCCAAATACGCTAGATGGGTCTTTGTCTTTATTGGTAAGTGAAGTAATCAACTGTTGTTTATATACTTCAAACATTGATGTATCTTTTCTAGGTTCTGTAAAATAACCATATAGCAGTTGAAACGCTGTTGTAAGGTCTTTTGGTGAGGCAGTTCCGCTTATACCTTCAGAATATTGACCAACAGATGGCGAGATGAAGACCTGCTTACCTGCCAATTCTTTCTGCAGACTTATTCTGTCAAAGTTACCTACGCCCCCAAAATTAGCAATTGCCGAAGCGTTAGCGGCTGATAGATAAACACTATCAGCATAAAGAGAACTACCACCCTTACTGATAGCCGAAATTAATATTTGGTTGTTTTTGTAATCAGTTGGTTTTAATATTACGGTTGCTCCGTTAGATAATTTAAGAACAGTAATGCCAAGTGATTTTATTTCTTTCTCCTCAGTAATAGCGCCTGCTGCAGGCTGTTCTTTTAAAATGGATGCTTTTACTATTTTATCTTCATAAGCCTTTAGATTATTTTGTTGTTTATTAAGAATAGCCAATAATTGTTGTTCACTAACAAGGTTCTTTTTTTCTGATTCAGGAGCCATAACAATAATGGCACGATCGGTAGGTTTTATCCATTTTGCTATAAGTCCATTTACTTCTTTTAGTGAAATGCCTTGCAAATATTTTTTGTAAATTTCATATTCCTTTTCAATACCCGGAATGGGTTCACCTTTTAGAAAATTTCTAATTAACTCTCCAATCAGATCCGAAGATTTAGTTTTTTCCCTTTCGTTGTACAAATCATCCATACCAGACATTACTGAAGCCTTTGCTCTTTCAAGTTCTGTTTCTGTAAAACCGTTTTGCTTTACACGTTCATTTTCCTCTAACAATATTTCTGTAGATTTCTCAATAGATTTTCCATCTTTTGCTATTGCAATAAGTGAAAAAGCATCCAGGTTGCCTATGAAGGAACTATAGCTGCTGTTGGCAAATAAAAAGGGGGCTGTGGGTTTTTGTGCTATCTCCTGCAGGCGGTCATTGATCATAGTATTAAACAATTCTCTTACTATTGAACCCCGGTATTCTAATTCAGTTTTAGCCTGTGGTATTTCGGGTTGCTTGTAATAAATCTGTACCATGTTATATTGTTGCTCATTATCTGTAAGTACCATGGCATTAGTCTCTTTATTGAGGGGTACGCCATATTTGAGTCTTTCCTTTTTGATTGTTGGTTTTGGCATACCTGCAAAATGTTTTTTAATCAATTGCTCTACTTCATTTACATCTACATCTCCTACTACAATTACTGCCTGCAAGTCAGGGCGGTACCACTCTCTGTAAAACTGTTTTAAAGTTTCGTATTTGAAAGTGTCCAGATTTTCTTTGTTGCCTATAGGTAACCTATCTGCATACCTTGAACCTTTTAGCAATACAGGAAAATATTTGACTCTCATTCTTTCGCCGGCTCCGCGACCCAACCTCCATTCTTCAATAACAACCCCACGTTCTTTATCTATTTCTGTGTTGTCAAGTGTTACATTATGTGCCCAATCTTCGAGTACCTGAAAGCCTGTTTTAAAAACTGTGGGGCTATCTGTAGGTAGTTGTAATTCATATACTGTTTCATCAAATGAAGTATATGCATTAAGGTCTGCCCCAAAGTTTACTCCACTCTTTTCAAGAAAGTTTACCAATGCCTGTTTTTGAAAGTTTTTAGTGCCATTGAAAGCCATGTGCTCGGTAAAATGAGCAAGACCCGCCTGTTTATCAGTTTCTAATATAGAGCCGGCTTTTACTACAAGACGAAGTTCAGCTCTTTTTTTGGGCTCCTGATTTTTGCGGATGTAATAGGTTATGCCGTTAGGTAGTTTGCCAATTTTTACTTTGGGAGATACATTAAGTTTCGTATCTCCGCTTTTTTGTGCATTCAATATGTGAAATGAAAAAACAAATGAAAACAGGCACAAAACCTTTGGATAAAATAAATTCATTTTCTAAATTTTAGAGTATAAAAATAAGCTATTTGTGTAGTTGCCTTTTTGATGTTTAACAAATTGGTTAGCCTAACAGTTTGTACTTAGTTTTTCAATGATTGATACAACTAGTGAAATAATAATTACTTTGAAAATAATATTTTCATTGTTTACTTAACTAATCATTTTATTGTAATTGAATATAATTCCAACTACAATCATCTTTTTGTCTATAGAAATTTAGAAATACCTATTTTGGCACTTTATTTTGCTTGCAATAACAAACAGTATGAGTTACAACTATTTGCCTCTGGACCGTAAATGGCTCAATTTTCAACAGGTAAAAAATTTGCTGGACTTTGATCAGCTTGTTTCAATAACATTTGATGCACATGAATGTATTATTAAATGCAGATCTTATCTTGATGAAAAAATTAACAATAGTGTTGATTTATTTTATGGTATCAATACCGGTTTTGGATACCTGCAAAATGTAAAAATCGATAAAGAACAAATAGAAAAATTACAATACAATTTACTGGTAAGTCATGCCTGCGGTACCGGAGAAGAAGTGCCACTTGATATTGTTAAGCTCATGTTGATGCTTAAAATAAAATCATTAAGTTATGGACATAGTGGTGTGCATATAGATACGGTAAAGCGTCTTATGGAAATGTATAATAATGGTGTATTGCCTGTTATTTACACCCAAGGCTCGTTGGGTGCAAGCGGTGACCTTGCTCCGTTAAGTCATTTATGTCTTCCACTAATAGGACTGGGTGAAGTGAATTATAATGGGAAAAGAAAACAATCATCAGAAGTACTAAGCGAACTTGGTTGGCAACCGTTATCCTTATGTAGTAAAGAAGGTTTGGCGCTGATTAATGGTACACAGTTTATGACGGCTTATGGAATGTATATTCTAAAGAAAAGTCAACAACTAATAGCCTTAGCTGATATTATTGCTGCTATTTCATTTGACGCATTTAATTGCACACGTGAACCACTACATCCTAATATTCATTCTATACGCAGTCATAAAGGTCAGGTTGATACGGCATCTGCTATAGCCAAAAATTTGCAAGGAAGTGAGATTGGTAATGAACCTAAAAATAATGTACAGGATCCTTATTCTTTCAGGTGTATACCGCAAGTACATGGAGCAAGTAAAGATGCCATTGAGCATGTACTAAATATTTTTCTTAAGGAGATAAACAGTGTAACAGATAATCCAAACATTTTTCCTGATGATGACTTAATATTGAGCGGAGGAAACTTTCATGGTCAATATCTTGCATTGGGTTTAGACTATCTCTCAATAGCTATGAGTGAGATGGGTAGTATATCAGAACGTAGAACTTTTCAGCTTATAAGCGGGCAAAGAAATCTTCCGCCTTTTCTGGTTAAAAATCCGGGGTTGAATAGTGGATTTATGATACCGCAATATACTGCAGCAGGCATTGTAAGTGAAAACAAGCAACTGTGCACACCCAGTTCTGTTGATAGTATACCCAGTAGTAACAATCAGGAAGATCATGTAAGTATGGGTGCAAATGGTGCAACTAAATGCATGCGGGTTGTAAATAATGTTGAAAGAGTTTTGGCTATAGAGTTAATGACTGCAGTTCAGGCAATAGAGTTCAGGCGGCCATTAAAATCCTCTCCATATCTTGAAGATTTTATTGGTAAGTTTCGCAAGGTTGTGCCATTTATAGAAGAAGACTGTTTAATGCATACAGAAATAATGAAAGCCATTAAGTTTATTAATGAATGGCGATCAGAATCTTAATCGATTTATTTCAAAGAAATCCCAAGTCCTGCACCTGCGCCGGAAGTAACTATGCCATAATTATAGTTTAAACCAATCGCTGTATCTTCTGCAAGTAACAAAGGGCCATCTACATCTACAAAATCTAATTGAGGTATTAGTTGTACAACAGCTGCTGCACCTATGGAAGATTCGTTCATGCTACCCATCATTACCCTAAGGTTTAGTTTACGGGCATTTTGTATCATACGGCGGGCCGGTGTTATGCCACTACATTTTGTAAGTTTTATATTAATACCATGAAAATGCTCTGCACATTTTTCAACATCTTTCTCCGCAACACAACTTTCGTCTGCATACAAGGGTAGTGGTGATGAAGCATATAGAACTTTCATATCGTCCCAATTGTCTTTGTGCAAAGGTTGTTCAACCATTTCTACACCCAGTTTGTGTAATGCAGGTATTTTTTCTAATGCTTCATTTAAGGTCCATGCCGCATTTGCATCTACACGAAAAGGTACATTTGTATGTTTGCGTAATGCTTCAATAATATCCAGGTCATTGTCCATCCCCAATTTAATTTTATACACCGGCCATGGCTTTTCTTTCATTTTTTCCACCATATTTTCAATACTATCAAGTCCTATAGTATAATCGGTTATTGGTGCATTGGCATAATTGGTGTTCCAGAGTTCATAAAGTGGTTTTTTCATCAGTTTTCCATATAAATCCCATCCGGCTATATCTAAGGCACAAACTAAAAAAGGACTGTTGGGGTATAAGTGGTGCAAGTAATGCCAATATCTTTCAGGATCTGTAAAAGCAAATTTCTCCACCATTTTACGTTTTTCTTCCAGTTCTTCTATCATCTTCTCTACAGAAACATTATAATAGCTGATTGCTGTTGCTTCTCCCAAACCGGTATAAGGCCCTAGTTGTATTGCTACAATAAGTGTTGATTGGTGTGTTTTACTCCCTTTAGAGATTGTAAAGGGGTAATGAAACGGTAAATTATAATGTCGGTAATGAAGTTTCAACTGTAGGTAATTTTGTGCAAAGAAAATTAAATTGAGCCCGTTGAGGATTTTATTTCTTCATTTAATTATTGTCGCTTCTTCGTTTATTTTTATTTTTTTTGAAATGTTTTCATATAATGTTTTATGATTCTATAAGTTTTCTTGATTGAGAGGTTTTATTAATAAACCTAAAGTGTCATTTTTATTAGTACGTTTACACCATTTTTTCCATAACCCATTAAAAATGAACTTATGAAATGGTTGTATTTATTGTTATTAGTTTCGTTGACCATTACGGCAAAAGCTCAAAAAGAAATTGTATTTTCCTTAGCTGACAGTAGTAAAATTGTCACTGTAAAAACAAAAGATTTTGTAAAGTTATCCTACAATGGTTATATGTCTCAACCACAGGAAACTGAAGGCGTAGTGAGTGCCATTAATGATAGCAGTATTACAATATCTCCACGCAAAAAATTATTTTCTAAGGCTAAGCCATCCCAAAACCTCATGGTTAAAGATATTACAGGATTTAGAAGATATAGCAAATTCAGAGCACCCGGAGAGGTAATTTATGGTATTGTAAGTATAGGCATTACCGGAACTATTACCGCAATCATAAGTTCTGCAAGTGTTCCTGCATCTCTAAGTTTTTTAAGCGCAGCAGGTACACAAACTGTTACTACTGCTATGAAGAATATATTTTTCTCCAGTAAAATAAAAAATCATTTAAAAAATGGTTGGCAAATAAAGCTACAACCTTCGCCGGTTGGAATTTTCAAAGGCACTACGTAACTTTTGCAAAATATTTCACTGCATTTAAACTTAGGTTAGCGCAGAATGAAAGATAAGTTATTTGGCTTTTTTTCTGGAGGATTTTGCAATCTTATTGTACTCAAGTGCAAGGTTTACCCAATAGGATAATTTCTTTTTTGTGTTTAAAACATTCATATCTACAAAAACATAGCCTTTCATAACCTTGCCGGTAAAATCCATAGGTTTACAACCTTCTTTCTCCATGGCTTCATCATACGTTTCAGGATTAAGCCTTACCATTAACCTTTCTGCCTCTACACCAACACACATTTTATCATTAACCATAAAACATAATCCACCAAACATTTTCTTCTCTTCTACTTTGCCATTTGTAGCAGTAATTATTTCCCTGACATTTTTTGCTAATTTTTCGTTGTATGCCATAAAGAATAGGTTTGTTTTTTATCAGATTATACACCTCTTCACAAATTTATTAAATTAGCTACTGAAATTCAGGCAACTTTTCAATCCGGCTAAATCCTCCATTTAACAACTGCAAACCATAGGTTTCGTTACCATTGGTTATTACAAGATACTGAACCTGCAGGGTTATGTTATAATTAAGGATTTGAGTTACTACTGCTTCACTTAATGAAACGTTCTTATCTTTACATTCTACTATCATCCACGGTTTGGAATCTTTAAAGATTACAATGTCAAAGCGTTTTTTTGTGTCTCCCAAACTAATCTCCCTCTCAACTGCAATAAGTGCCTGTGGGTATTTCATGACCTGAATAAGATATTGCAATAGGTTTTGCCTTACCCATTCTTCGGGTGTAAGGGTCACCCATGTTTTTCTACATTCATCAAAAATTATTTCCTTTCCACTCTGGGTTTTTATTTTAAATTGATGGGGCGGAAAGGATATACTAATCATTCAACAAAAGTATTTACTAATTTGCAGCATGTTTAGAATTAGTGTATAGGGTTTATTAAAATGAAATATTATGAAATCAAAAGAGGAAATTGTTGAAAATTGGTTGCCAAGATATACAGGAGAAAAGCTTGAAAATTTTGGAAAATATATATTGTTGACAAACTTTAGTAACTATGTAAAGATGTTTGCAGAAATGCATAAAGTTGAAATAGTAGGTGCAGATAGACCTATGCAATGTGCAACAGCAAATAACATTACTATCATAAATTTTGGTATGGGTAGCCCGGGTGCAGCCACAGTAATGGATTTGTTAAGTGCCATAACTCCCGAAGCAGTTTTGTTCTTAGGCAAATGTGGGGGGCTTAAGAAAAGGAATAAAATAGGCGACCTGATATTGCCAATAGCTGCCATAAGGGGCGAAGGTACGTCTAACGATTATTTTCCACCCGAGGTGCCTGCATTGCCTGCATTTGCCCTTCAGAAGGCTATGTCTACAACTATACGTGAGTATGAAGTGGATTATTGGACCGGCACAGTTTACACTACCAATCGACGGGTTTGGGAACATGATGTTGTGTTTAAAGAATATCTGCAAAAAGTGCGGGCTTACGCCATAGATATGGAAACGGCAACTATATTTACGGTGGGTTTTTATAATAAAATTCCAACAGGAGCTTTATTGTTAGTAAGTGACCAACCTATGGTGCCTGAAGGTGTAAAAACCGAGAAAAGCGATGTATTGGTAACACAATCTTTTGTAGATATTCATCTGAAAATAGGTATTAACTCATTAAAAACATTGCAGAACAACGGTTTAACGGTGAGGCATTTACGTTTTTAAAGTGTTTGCTTTTATATAGAGGGGGTTTTAATACCGGTTGATTTTTTCAGCGGTTATTTTTCAATAAAATAATTTTTAAAGCATGAAAGGGCTTTTGTACATCATAAGAATAATAGTAGGTGTATTGTTTATTTTTTCCGGACTTATAAAAGCCAATGACCCAACCGGGCTTGGTTATAAAATGGAAGAGTTTTTTGATGTATGGGGAATGGGTTTTTTAGATAGTTATTCTCTGGCCTTTGCTTATCTTATGAACCTGTTTGAAATTGTAGCAGGTGTAGCCATACTCATTGGTTGGCGAATGAAATTATTTAGCTGGCTGTTATTATTACTGATCATCTTCTTCACTTTCCTTACAGGCTATGCCATGTTTTCTGATAAAATAAAAACATGTGGCTGTTTTGGTGATTGCATACCTCTTACGCCTGCCATGTCATTTACAAAAGACCTGGTTTTAACGGCATTGATACTTGTTATTTTTGTCAACAGAAATAAAATTCAACCTGCATTCAATAGTTTTTTTGGCAATGTTATAATTGGTTTCACAGTATTGTTTTGCGTAGTATCTCAATGGTATGTTTTGCGTCATTTACCTCTTGTAGATTGCCTTCCCTATAAAAAAGGGAAAAACCTTATTGAGCAAATGAAAATACCTGCAGGTGCATTGCCAGATAGTTTTTCTATGAAATTTATATACAAAAGAAACGGTAAAGAATTAATGTTTGATCAGGATAGCTTGCCTGCCGATTTGGATAGTACCTACCTATTTGTAGATAGAAAGCAGAAATTGGTAAGACCCGCTACCGGGTTTGCACCAATAGAAAATTTCAATTTTTATAACCTTAACGGTACTGATACAACACAAGAAATTCTTAATCAACCTGGAGAATATGTGTTGTTATTATTAAAAGATGCTGACAAAGCCGGAGAGGGATGGAGTTCTAATGCTTTAATGGTTTCAAATGCATGTTTAGAAAAGCATGTTCCATTTTTTGTTGTTACGGGTACCACAGAGGCAGCACAAAAACAACTTCCGGCAAATAATTCTGTTCAGTACTTAAAATGCGATGTTACAGTAATAAAAACAGCGGCAAGGGTAACCCCAACCTATTTTATTATGAATGGGCCGGTTGTAAAAGCTAAATATGCCAATGTAGATTTTTCAAAATTAATCAGAGAATTAGGACACTAATAGTAAAAAAGGGTATATCGAAATTTTATTGGTTTATTGAATTTTTACATCATTAATGACCTTTTCCCCTAATGCTTCATTCACCCTTTCTATAATTTGTTCTTTTTGATACATTAGTTCTTGTTTAAGAGGGCCAACCGTTGTTCTTATAAAAAGTGTTCTGTTAATGATTTCAATTTTGTCAGTATATCGGGCTATTGTTTTGCCCATCAGTTTAGCCCATACTTCCTCTATTTGCAAAGCTTGAATGCCCGTTCTTAGTCTGCTTTTTCTAAGAAAAGCTTTTATAGCATCGCCAATATTCATTTCTGACATAAGTGTAAAGATATGAAGGAGTAAAAATAGTACAACTGAATGTTCAAATCAATTAATAGGAAAATGAATGTTATAGTTCTATTAACTGAAATGGTATTCCCAATAATTCCAGAGAAGAAGTTAATCTGTCTTTATGAGTGTCCGTAATAAATACCTGACTGTCTTGCTCTATGCATACATGGTGTAGCAGGTTTTGCATTCGTCCTGCATCAAGTTTTTCAAAAACATCATCCATGAGTAGCAATGGGGAGATTCCGGTAGCTGCTTTTAAATGTTTAAGTTCCTGCAACTTTAAAGCAAAAAGCAGACTTTTTCTTTGACCTTGAGAAGCAGTGTTTTTAAAGCTTTCGCCATGCAGTTTCAACTCTATATCATCCTTATGAATACCAATTGTAGTTCGCTGTAGCATGATATCTTTTTGAAGATAAACAGACATTAATTTTTCGTAATTATCTTCTAACAATGGACTATAGTATTCTAACAAGACAGGCTCATTTGTACCTGCAATTTGAAGATAATTTTGAGCCACAGCAGGTAGAAAATCATTCAGAAATTTTTTTCTGGAGTTGAATATAAACTCACCCGGCACTATTATTTGTTTAGTCAAAACCTCTAATAGAGAAGTATTGGTATACCCTCTTTCAGCATTAGCTTTTAGTAAACTGTTGCGCTGTTGCAGGATTTTATTGTAGGCTATAAGATTCTGCAAATACAAATGATCTATCTGGCAAAGGAGGGTATCTAAAAATTTTCTTCTTATATCACTATTTCCTGTAATTAACTCAACATCATCAGGGGCAATCATAACAGCGGGAAATTTCCCTATATGATCACTAAATCTTTTGTAATCCTCCCCATTGCGCAGCACTTCCTTTTTATTAGTTTCTCTTAATATGCAAACTATTTGTTCACTTTCCTTATTTCTTTTAAAATTTCCCTCTAGCCTCATACCCTGCAATCCCCAATGCACATGTGAAGGATCATTTTTGCCGAAGTAACTTTTGGTAAAGCACAGGTAGTAAATTGCATCTAAAAGATTGGTTTTGCCAATTCCATTACTACCATATATGCCAATTATCCGCTCATTAAAATTTAATTTTTTATGAGTATAATTTTTAAACTGGAAAATTGATATGTTGTGTAAAAAGAACATGGAGGACTGCAAGATAATGGCAATTGGTAAAAGTTGCGGTTATGCATATTTCACTTTCTATGCTATGCAACATAATGTTTATAAACGCCACCTGAAATTTCTATTGATTTATCCCCCGCAAAGTTTTAATTGTATTCCCTATATTTGCGCTCAAAATTTTCCAGAAATTGCCAACCAAATTTTCAAAAGAAACTTACCTGTACTGGTACGAGCTTATGCAGCTGATACGTCAGTTTGAGTTAAAAGCTGAAGAAAAGTATAAAATGGCGGGTAAAATACGTGGTTTCTTCCATGCCTATATAGGTCAGGAAGCCCTTGCGGCAGGTTGTATGACTGCAACCCGTCAGGAAGATCCGTTCATTACTGCTTACAGGGACCATGGTTGGGCTTTGGCCAAAGGAATGACAGCCAAAGAATGTATGGCAGAGTTGTACGGTAAAGTTACAGGCTGCGCCAAAGGCAAGGGTGGTAGTATGCACTTTTTTGGTGTTGACCATTATTTTTTTGGTGGTCATGGTATAGTTGGCGCACAGATTGGTACGGGTGCAGGATTGGCTTTTGCGGAGCAATACAAAGGAACAGATAATGTGGTTTTAGCTTTCTTTGGCGATGGGGCTGCAAGACAAGGAATGCTGCATGAAACTTTTAATATGGCCATGTTGTGGAAGTTGCCGGTAATTTTTATTTGTGAAAATAATAATTACGCTATGGGTACTTCTATAGAGAGAACAAGTAATGTAGTTGACATATACAAACTGGCAGATGCTTATGAAATGCCTGCCGATAAGGTTGATGGTATGAATCCTGAAACCGTACATGAAGCGGTAGAAAGAGCTGTAAAAAGAGCAAGAGAAAAAGGCGGACCAACTTTGTTGGAAATGAAAACCTATCGCTACAAAGGCCACTCCATCAGCGATCCGCAGAAATACAGAACCAAAGAAGAGCTGGAAGAATATAAGGATAAAGATCCTATAGCAATGGTAATTAAGGTAATATTAGAAAATAAATTTGCATCACAAATAGACCTGGATGCTATAGACGAACGAATAAATAATATAGTTGAAGAGAGTGTAACGTTTGCAGAAGAAAGTCCATGGCCCGATGATAGTGAAGTATTAAAGGATGTTTATGTAGATGAAAATTATCCATTTATTGTAGATTAAATTCCTTTTTGAATAGCAAGTTTTTCTATTGAGAAATATTTTTTAAGCATACCGGTAATAATAAATTTAATCATTAAAGTATAACAATGGCTGACAAACAAGTACCTGTGGTACAGGAAGTTGAAGTAAACGAAGGATTAGAAACAGTAAAAGGTTTCTGGGAAAAAAATAAGAAGATAATTATTGGCCTTTCTACAGCTGTAATTGTAGTTTTTGGAGGATGGTATCTTTATAAAAATTATATACAGCTACCCAAAGAAGAAAAAGCTGCAGAAGCTATTTTTAAAGCTCAACAATATTTTGAGAAAGACAGTTTAGATCTTGCTTTGAACGGAGATGGTCAGAACAAAGGATTTTTAAATGCTATAAGTAACTATGGCGGTACTAAATCCGGCAATCTTGCACATTATTACGCAGGAGTTATTTATTTAAAGAAAGGCGATTTTAATAAAGCAATAGAACACTTAAAAGACTTTACTACAGACTCTAAGCAAATTCAAATGATGGCTTATGGTCGTTTGGCTGATGCTTATGGTGAAGCTGGTAAAAAAGATGAAGCTGTTGAATATTATAAAAAAGCAGGAAATTATTTTCCTGAAGATGACAATGCATCTTCTGAATTTTTGTTTCGTGGAGGCTACTTATTGGAATCTATGAACAAGAATAACGAAGCGCTTGAATTGTACAAACAAATTAAAGATAAGTACCCAAAAACACAAATGGGTTTTACAATAGAAAAATACATTTATCGTCTAAATGTAGAGAAAAACGAGTTTAGCGTTAAATAATATGGCTTCTAAAGGCAATACTTCATTAAACAAAGGCATTCCGATTATTCTGGATGCCTTTGTCATTATTGTAAAAACAGAATGGAATAGCGAAATTGTTGACCAACTTGAAAAAGGCTGCAAAAAACTTTTAAAAAATGCAGGTATAAAAAGTAAAACCATTGTTGTTCCGGGGGCTTTTGAAATACCATGGGCTATTAAAAATTTAGCTGAAAACAGTAAAATACCTGTAGATGCTTTCATTGCCCTGGCTACAATTATACGTGGAGACACACCGCACTTCGATTTTGTAAGTAAAGGAATTACCGATGGAATTATGCAGTTGAATCTGCAACTAAATATGCCTACTATTTTTGGTGTATTAACCGTAGATAATCTTCAACAGGCACAGGAAAGAATTGGAGGAATACATGGACACAAAGGCGAGGAGGCTGCTACAACAGCAATTAAAATGATCAACCTGAAAAGAACACTTTAAACACTATGAATGTAGAAATATTTATACCCTGTTTTATTGACCAACTATACCCCGAAACAGCTTTCAATATGGTGAAAGTTTTAGAAAAGGCAGGGTGTACGGTTTCCTATAATAAAAATCAAACTTGTTGCGGTCAGCCTGCATTCAATGCAGGTTTTTGGGACGAAAGTAAAAGTGTTTGTTCTAAATTTTTAAAAGATTTTAAAGATGCAGAATACATAGTATCACCAAGTGCAAGTTGTGTGGGGTTTATCAGAAATTATTATAGTAAACTCTTTGATAATTCATCTGACCACAACACGGTTATCAAGGTTGCTGAAAAGACTTTTGAATTCAGCGAGTTTATGATAAATGTTTTGGGCATTGATAATGTAGGTGCAAAACTAGAAGGTAAGGCCACCTATCATGATAGTTGTGCAGGCCTTAGAGAATGTAAAATTAAAAAAGAGCCAAGACGTTTACTTGGCAATGTTAAAGGTCTCGAAATAGTTGAAATGAACGATGTGGAAACCTGTTGTGGATTTGGGGGGTCGTTTGCTGTAAAATTTGAGGCAATAAGTATAGCTATGGCTGACCAAAAAATTACAAATGCCTTGGCAACCGGTGCAAAATATATCATCAGTACAGATGTTAGTTGCCTTATGCATTTGGATGGTTACATCCAAAATAAAGGTTATGACCTTAAAGCCCTGCATATAGCAGATGTTTTGGCTAGTGGATGGGAGTAAACTCATTAATTAAACATTAAACCCTAAACATCTTACCTTCTTCAGCATGGCACATTGGTTAATAAAATCTGAACCATTCAAATACAGTTGGGATCAATTTGTTGCTGATAAGCAAACGTTTTGGGATGGTGTTCGAAACTATGCAGCACGTAACAATCTTAGGGCTATGCGAAAAGGGGATGAAGTTTTTTTTTACCACAGCAACGAGGGGTTAGAAATTGTAGGTATTTGCAAAGTTGTAAAAGAAGCTTATCAGGACCCCACCACAGATGATCCAAATTGGGTGGTGGTAAATTTGAAACCTTTGAAAAAATTAAAAAGGCCTGTATCGTTGTCAACAATTAAAGCAGACAAAAGGCTTGCAGGCATT
The DNA here is from genome assembly GCA_031423805.1 of Segetibacter sp. Classification (GTDB taxonomy): domain Bacteria; phylum Bacteroidota; class Bacteroidia; order Chitinophagales; family Chitinophagaceae; genus Segetibacter. The sequence continues at coordinate 17,840 of JANPGE010000050.1, forward strand.
GAACTTGTAAGATTAAGCAGACTTTCTGTAAGTGCGGTAACTGATGATGAATGGAATATAATTCTGGAATTAGGGGAAAAGTCTTAAGCCTTTCCTTAAAAAGATGCATATTCATCATATATCAAAAAAAGTTTGCAAAACATAAAGGCTTTCTTACTAAAGTTGAGTAAGAAAGCCTGAAGAATAAATGGGGGAACTAATTTTTATTCAAAATTTCAAAAAGCTCGTCTTTAAAATGAACTCGCTTTATTCTATATTCATTTAATACCTCATCTTTTGCACTTTCCGCTCCCGTTTCAATTCTATGTATGGTATTATTTATTTCATGATATTCATCAAAAAGTTTTTTGAAATGATGATCTGAAATTTTTAACTCATGAATTTTTGAATCAAATTCCGGAAATTCATGGTGTAAATCGTGTTTTTGCATATTTGTTGTATTTTATGCAAACTTATGAACCTCATCTTTATCGAAATATGATTTTTATCAATATTGCTAATGATTTTAATTATTATTTTTTTGCAAAAAAATTTATAACCATCAATTTATGGTAATATTTCAATTGGGAAAGGCAGTCAAATAAGTTCATACTGAACCAATAAATATCAACGTTAGCTAACTGTACTGCTTTTGATTTTTAGTTAACGGAAAAGTTTATAAATTGCAGATGAATAGTGCATTTAAATATAATTGTATACCTCGAATATGAAAAAAATTATTTCTTTATTACTTCTTACATTTTTTGCTATCTCTAAAAATGATGCAGCAACGGGAGTTGGTGATTTTTTAATAAATGGAAATGTGATTGGTTTGCCAGATAGTACTTTGGTATTTATTACACGCCCCGGGCAGCAGGAAATGTTATCAACAGCCTATTCGCAAAAAGGAAAATTTGTTTTGTTTGGTAAAGTAGATGACGGAGATGTCTATCAAATTTCTTTTATTGGATTTTCTGATGCAACGGAAATTTTTTTAACACCCGGTAAATTATCACTGACAGGAAATGCTAAAAGTATAAAAAATCTTATGTTAACAGGTACACCTGCCCAACAGGATTATCAGTTATACAATCAAAAATTTGAGGGATTTAAGCAAAGATTGTCAAAGCTTGTTGCAACAATAAATCAGACACAGCCCGGTTCAAAAAGAGACTCAATGATATTTCAGTTTGAGAATAGCAAAAAAAATGTATTGGACCAGGTAGATATGTTTATTAAAGCCAAGCCTGCATCTCCTGTTACACCTTTTGTAGTTTATGTTACCAGTCCAATGAGTAATGATATTGATGCCCTTGAAGCAAGATATAATGCCATGAAACCTGAAGTAAGAGAAACTTTTTATGGACGTGAAATATACAAGAGTATTGCGGCAACCAAGGTTGGTATGGAAGGAACAATGGCTGTTGACTTTTCTCAAAATGACACTGCTGATGTTCCGGTTGCTCTATCTTCATTCAAAGGAAAATATGTTTTGGTTGATTTTTGGGCTAGTTGGTGCGGACCATGTAGGGCAGAAAATCCAAACGTTGTAAATGCATATAATACTTACAAGAACAAAAACTTCACAATTTTAGGAGTATCACTTGATCAAAGCAAAGAAAAATGGATAAACGCAATTCATGCAGATAACCTAACATGGACACAAATCAGTGATTTAAAATCCTGGCAAAATTCTGCAGCACAGCTTTATCATATACAAAGCATTCCGGCAAATATGTTGGTAGACCCCTCTGGAAAAATTATTGGAAAAAACTTACGCGGCGAGGGATTGAATGAAGCCTTAAGTAAGTTATTGAAATAAATCAATTTAAATGGCATCTACATCAGGCGTTATTGTAACGCTTCTGTATCTTTTGTTAGATTGAATAATTGCAACTTGTTGCAAAATGAAGAGTTTGCAGCTTTGTAAAAATTTTGAATCCTTTGGTAACTTCAGCAGTAACTCATAGATATATTGATTGCGTACCCGGTTAATAGGAGGTTCTGCTGGTCCGCTAATGTATTGTCCATAGGTATTTAGTAATGATTGGGCTAGTATATTGGAGGCTTCTTCGGCTATATTTTTTTCCTTGTGCCTGCAGGTTATTTTTATTATTCTTGAAAACGGGGGATAAAAGAATCGCTTTCTGTTTTCAACTTCAAAATGGTACAAGGCATTATAATCATGTTGTTGCACAAATTGAAGTACAGGATGAGTTGTGTTGCTAACTTGTATGATTACTTTTCCCTGTAATTCCCTACGACCTGCACGGCCACTCACCTGTTCCATTAGCTGAAATGCCCTTTCGTTTACCCTGAAATCGGTAAAATTCAATAACGCATCTGCATCTACAATACCTACAAGGTTTACATGTTCAAAGTCTAATCCTTTTACAACCATTTGTGTACCGGCAAGTATGTCTATGCGTTGCTGTTCAAATAATTTTATCAATGCATCATGGTCATTTTTTCCTTTGATGCTGTCATAATCCATTCTTGCAGTTTTAGCTTCAGGGAAGGTTTCTGCCAGCGTTTCTTCAATCTTTTCTGTACCAAAATTTTTCTGTACAAAATGATGATTGCCACAGGCAGCACAGGTTAGCACAATAGGGTAGGTAGCCCCACAATAATGGCATTGTAGCTTGTTTTTTGCTTTGTGATAAGTAAGCGAAACATTGCAGTTGTCACATTGGGGAATCCATCCACAAGTACCACAAATCTGATAAGGTGAATAACCGCGACGGTTTTGAAATAATATGACCTGCTTGTTTTCTTTTAACGAATGCTGTATGGCCTCTATAAGTTGAGGAGATAAAATAACTTTGCTTTTGTCTTTTGTTACAATTGTTTTTACATCAATCAATTCTATTATGGGTAGTTGTACGTTACCATACCTTTCTGCCAATGTTACGAGTCCGTATTTGCCGGTTTGGGTATTGTAAAAGCTTTCTATAGAAGGTGTTGCGCTACCCAATAATACTTTAGCATTAAATAATGAGGCATAAAATACTGCTGCATCGCGGCCATTATATCTTGGTGCAGGATCTTGTTGTTTGTAAGAAGCATCATGTTCTTCATCAACTATTATAAGCCCTAGATCATTAAACGGTAAAAAAAGAGAAGACCTTGCACCCAATACAATTTTGGTTTCGCCTGTCTTTATTTTGTTCCAGATTTCAACACGTTCGTTTGGATTAAATTTTGAATGATAAATGGCTATATAGCCTCCAAAATATTTTTGTAACCTTCTGATGATTTGCGCTGTCAGAGCAATTTCTGGCAACATATACAGCACTTGTTTTCCAGTTTTAATGTATTGCTCTATAAGTGTAATGTAGACCTGTGTTTTACCACTTGAAGTAACACCTTTTAACAGGCAAACAGGTGATTGGTCTAATGCATTTATTACAGCTTCAGTTGCTGCAATCTGTGCTGCAGATAATTCAAAATCAATATGAATATTTCTGGGTAGAGAGGGTAACCGGTCAACAGATCTTTTTTCGAGACGGAGTATTCCTTTTTCAACCAATCCTTTTAATTGAGCTGCAGTAGCATTTGCTTTTTTTAATAGTTCAGGTTGGGTTACTTCGCCTTCTGTTTTTATCAAATGAAGATAACCCAGCAACAATTCCATTTGCCGCGGAGCCTTATTTTTACTCCATTCATTAAGAAGCCGGGCCAGATTATCTTCTATATGATATTCGTTCTCAAGATGGACATAGGATTCCATCTTTTGCTTGTATGTGTCTTTTAGAGCTTCCCAGACAATACAAACCTTTTTCTCAACTAATCTTTTAACAACCGGATAAACATGTGATGAGTCAAGTATCTGTTGTACTTCACTTAGCTTTAATTCTTTTTTTATTAACAGGGCTTCACCCAAAAGGTATTCTTCATCATCCAATTCAGAAAAATCGTCTCCAAACTCTTCATTATAGGCTAAAATACTTTCGCTTGACAGTTTTAAGTGAGAGGGTAGGGCAGCCTGCATTACCTCACCTTCGCTACACATATAGTACATTGATATCCACTGCCACAACTGTAGTTGGTGTTTGTACACCAGGGGCTGTTCATCTAGTACGTTCAGTATATTTTTTGGTGCAAAAGCTTTAGGTTTTTCATGGTGAATAGTTTTTACAATGCCGGCATATTTTCTATTCTTTAACTGAACTTCTACACGGGAGCCAATATGTATTTTTTGTCTGAATTCTTCAGGAATAGCCCATGTATAATTTTTAGGAAGTGCTAACGGAATAATTATTTCAGCAAAGACAAGCGGTTCTGCATCGGGAATCAATAATGGAGAATGAGTATTGTTTTCGGCCATAAGAGATAGCTAAAGTAAAGAACCCGAAGAACTTTCAACAATAAATTCTTAAGGTCTAATTATCTTTAGAATTTTGTTGAAAATGAAGATAATAAGTAGAAGTATAGAATATTACCTACAAATATCTTTCTTCTACAACCGTCATGTGATGAAGAATATGGCCAATCATAACATAAGCAATAGCTACTACGGTATTGGGTTTGCTATTTGTAATTCCAGATTGTGGTAACTGATCTTCAGTAAAACTTAGGAGTAAAAGATCTGTCGATTTTCTGCAAGCAATAAATTCTTCTACCAGACTTTTCCATGATCGTTTATCAGCTTGACTTGCAGATGCATATTCGTTTTCTTCAAAACCGGGAAGGGAGGCTTTTTCGCCCCTTGCAAGGGATACAGCTCTGAAAGCAAAAATTCTTTCTGCATCAATCAAATGTTGCAAAAGTTCCTTTATGCTCCATTTATTTTCTTCATAACGATAGTCTGCTTTTTCTTCTTTGATATTAGTAACGAAATGGTTTATCTGTATAGCATATTTTTCAATTGCTTCTTTTACAGAAGATGCATGAACCAATTTAATATAATTAGCAAAGTAATCAGGATAAGTTCCTGCAACAGGTATAGACATCAGTTATTGTTTAAAAGATTGATTGTTGAAAGAAGCTTTTGGTAACAGTTGTTTTTTTATTATTGGTGTATTTTTTTCCACTTTTGCAATTGCTGATGCCATTTTTATTGCATTGTATGCATTTACAAATCCTCCTGAAGTGCATAAATCTGTCATACTTACCTTTTCCTTTGTGCCAGGTTTGGTTATGAGAAAGGTACTGTCATTAACTACAGATTTTTCAATTGATAGCTTAACTTCTTTAGCTGTCAAAGTAGGGTAGTAGGAGCGAATCAAAGCTGCAACCCCAGCTACAACAGGAGCCGCCATACTTGTTCCTTTTTGAAATCCATAAGTATGGCCGCCCGGCATGGTGGAATAAATCTTAACCCCGGGTGCAAATACATCTACAGTATGTGAACCATAATTGCTAAAGTCTGCTATGTATTCATTACTGATTTTTGGATCGGTACATGCACCTACAGTAATAAAGTTAGAAACAGTTCTGTTCCATGTTTTCAATAATGGATTAGGATAAGTTGTTGTGGAATCATTATTTACGCTATCGTTTCCAGCTGCATGAATGATTAGAACATCTTTGCTTTCTGCATATTTCACCGCATCATCTACCCATTTTTTTTCCGGCGAAAGATTTTTACCAAAACTCATATTTATGATTTTAGCGCCATTATCTACAGCATATCTTATAGCCAATGCAATGTCTTTATCGTATTCATCCCCATCGGGTACAGCTCTTATCATCATTACTTTTACATTGTCGGCTATTCCATCTATTCCTAATCCATTATTTCTTTGTGCTGCAATTGTGCCACTTACATGGGTTCCATGCATAGGTGTAGGACCCATTACGTCGTTATTTCCATAATAGCGATCGTTAAGATCATTATAATTGTCTTTAATAATTTCTTGTCTGTTGTTTTCCGGTGCATTGTCTTTTGCTTCCTGTAGTCTTTTCTTTTGGGCTATATAATCATCTAATTGAGTGAAAATGTCAATGTTTGTTTCTTCAGTTTCAATCTGTGTCATTTTCATAAAAGTGATGTAACCCAGTTTAGCCCTTTTGGCCTGAATATTTCCTGGTACATAATCCTCAAGTTGAGTAACACTAAACGTATCTTTTTTCATGTCTTCACGCAATATCTTTTCATGCTTTTTTGCAGCCTTTACGGCCATTTCCAAAAACATTACTTCCATTTCTTCTTCTGTATTTATTTTTAAAAGAGCAACCGATTTTTTCCATAAATCGTATTCTTCTTTTTCATTCGGAGAAAGTTTGGAAGAATCTAAACCCTTGTTGTCAAATTTTTCTTTGTATTTATGATAAATGCGGCTGGCTTCTACAGATTCTGTTTTAATATTTCTCCCGTCTTTTCCTCCCAAAAAATTCCATCCATAAATATCATCTACATAACCATTATGATCATCGTCTATACCATTGCCGGGTATTTCCGCAGGATTTCGCCATAATATATTTTTGAGGTCCTCGTGGGTAGTGTCTATACCACTATCAATAACTGCAACAATCACTTGTTTGCTTTTCTTTCCTTGCAAAAAGCTATAAGTTTTGCTTAGACTGATGCCATGAAAACTATCCGTTTTTTTATCTAATAGATGCCATTCTTTAAATGCAATTGCCTGACCAAATGATAGGGTGCAATTTAAGATCCAGGCTAGTAAGACAAATATTTTTCTGATATGCATTTAGGCAAGTTTGTACATTACAAATTTGAGCATTGTCACGAACTTAATATAAATGATTAGCTAATTTTAGGATTTCATTATAGGAGAATGGGCAAGAATCTTAGTTAGTTTAACATAGATTCAAATATTGCTACGCTGATATTTAATACATGGTTAAAAAAAAGTCCCGCTTTTCGGCAGGACTTTTTTTTATTTTTCAATTGATTATCTGGTAAAACTTTTGACCATAAACACACAATCTTCTATTTGTTTTATTTGCTGTACCCTGTCCATGCCTTTCATAGACGTACCTGAATTTGTAGGTTTAATTTTAGCATAAGTACTATCTTCCTTTTTTAGGTCATCCATGGTTTCATAAACACTTCGGGACTTAATAGCGAATACCACACCTTCAGCTTTAGATTGTGCTTTACTAAGTATCCCTATCACTTCACCATTTCTGTTGAAAACGGGTCCACCACTATTACCCGGGTTTGCACTTACAGCAATTTGACAAGTAGATGTATCACCCTTGTAACCTGTTTTTGCACTCATATATCCTTCGTTGTATACAATTTCATCTCTTGGGAAACCAAGTGTAAAAACCGGCTCACCTAATTCTGCAGCCGTTTTACGAATGTTGTAGGGAAGAGAAGTTAGGGGTTTAAAGTCAATATCTTCTATTTTTAATATTGCAAGATCTCTAAGGTTATCAATATGTGCAATGACTGCTTTAAATTCCTGACCCTTGTTATTCTGAACAATAATGGTTGAGGCACCTTCTACAACGTGGGCATTGGTAGCAAGATAACCTTTACCATTTATAAGAAAGCTTGATCCACCCTTTGTTGCTACTTCATTTGCTGGCACTTTACTATTGCTTGCAAGAACTACATTTATTTTGTTATCCTGCAGTTTTACGTTATGCATAACCTGATCAATCTTTCGGTTGAGCAACAAAATGTCTTTGTTATTTCCGGGAGTGAAAAAGCTAATCAGACTACTTATAAGTATAGCTGTAAAACCTGCAATAGAAGCTGCAATAGCAGTAACTTTTTTATACTTATGCCACAAGATTACAACTTTGCCTGTTGGTTTAATATATATATCTTCACTTATGTCACCATTTGTTAATAGCTCCTTGTGTATTTCGTGGAGTTGATGTTTAAAGTCGCGGGTTTGCCCGTAAGCATCTAATTGGTTTAAAAACATACTATGTTCAACTACCAAAAGGTCTACTTCGGGATTGTTTTTGCGGAGATCTTCAAAATAGACTTTTTCTTCAGGTGACATTTCTCCCTTGAAATAGCGTTCTGCAGCATCCAATATTAAATTATCTTCCATCACTTATTCGCTGGTATTATATTGAGAAAAAAATATTTTCTTAAGTCGCATCAGGCATTTATACTTTTGGGTCTTAGCATTTTCTGCATTGGTGTATCCAAAACTATCTGCAATAGCCTGCATTGATTTTTTTTGAAGATAATAGGCTTCAAGAAGACCTTTGCATGGTTCACCAAGGCTACCCATTGCTTTTTCCATTATTACAAAGTCTGCATTTCTTCTTTCCTGATTTTCAATATCTTCTTCAACCGGGACAGTCTCTTCAAGGCTTTCCACCTGAGTTGTAAATCGGTTATTATATTGTAGCTTTTTAAGCCATAATCGTTTACAAATTGAATATACATAGGTTTTAATTTGACAGGTTAATACAAATGATTCTGTTTTTGCGTTTTCATACAGCACAATCATTGCTTCCTGAAAAATATCTCTGGCATCATCATAACTGCCATTGTTACTCAGTATTAAAGACTGAATCACCGGAAAATTGTTCTTATATATTAATTCTATGGCTTTCGGTTCATTTTTAGCCACTCCCATTAACAATTCCTGTTCGGTTAGTTCTGATTTCACAGTGATGAATTTAATACCTTTTTGCATCAAAAGTAACCCACACAGCTTTTAATTCTTTTGTTTGAGAGTTTTTTATGTAAAATTTCAGTAATTATTATTCAAATTTTATGAGTTGTAAATATTGGTTGGTGCAATCTTTTTATCTTACAGCCTGAATTATGTATTCATGAAAAAAAATATTGTTTTATTTGGATTTCTTATTTTGATTATCGCAAGTTGTAAAAAGGAATCAGAAAACCTTTTATATCCAAAGGCAAATGAATATTATCCTTTGCAGATAGGTAAAATGTTCATTTATCGATGTGACTCTACTGTACCCTGTTGTTTTAATGCTTCCCTTATTACAAAAAGCTATCAGGCCATGGATACTGTTGAGTCTACTTTTACAGATAATTCGGGTAGACTTTCTTACAGAATTTACAGATATCTTAGAGATACAGCCGAAACACAGCCGTGGCGATTTGCCTATACTATAGTTGCAACTCCTACAATAGATCAAATAGAATATCAGGAAGAAAATTTTAGATTTATAAAATTGCATAATCCTGTAAAAAATGATTTTAGCTGGAATGGCAATTCATATATTAACACTAGTATATCAGAAAATCTATATCTAGACAATTGGAATTATTCTTATCAGAAAGTAAATGAAAGTTATGCTACCAAAGGTATTAAATATGATAGCACTGCTACTGTGTTGCAAATAGATGATTTTTCACCTGAAGGCCCCTTTGATCCCAATTTAAGCTATCAACAAAGGAATTATTCTGTAGAGGTATATGCCAAAGGAATTGGTCTGGTTTACAAGGATTTTTTGCACTGGGTATGGCAGGGTAATTCTTATGAAGATGGTGCCTATGGTGTTCGTTTATCGTTGTTGCGTCACAATTAAACTAAACCTGCAAAAAAAGAGTTATTTACTATTTTAATGAATAAACAAATGATTTTATGAAGCGTTTTTCTTCTCTTTTAATTTTATTTTTTTTCTTTGGTTCAGCCAATAGTCAATACTCAAGATTAGTTATACAGTTGAAGGATAAGAATAACAATACATACAGCCTATCTAATCCTTCACAGTATTTATCGGCAAGGGCAATACAACGACGTACAAAATATAATATTCCATATGATAGTACAGATTTACCCATAACACAGGCATATATAGACAGTATTTCTTTAGTTAGTAATGTAAATGTATTAAGCGTATCAAAATGGCTTAACAGACTTTTAATTCAAACCAGCGATCCATCTGCGATTACAGCAATACAATCTTTTTCATTTGTACAATCTGTAAGCAATATTGCACCCCGGACTTTAAACGTAAATCCCAGAGATAAATTCATAGAGGAAATAAAACCTTTGATTCAACAAAAAACTCAAAAAGTAGATGGAAATGTTTTTAGTTATGGAAGTAATTATAATCAGGTACATATTCATGAAGGTGAGTTTCTGCACAATAAAGGGTTTAACGGTCAGAATATGCAAATAGCAGTTTTGGATGCCGGGTTTTATCAATATAATACTAATACTTCCTTTGATAGTTTAAGAACAAATGGACAGGTGTTGGGCGAAAGGGATTTTGTGAGTTTTGACAATAGTACAGCAGAAGATGATACCCATGGAATGTACTGTTTAAGTACAATGGCAGCCAATTGGCCGGGGCAAATGGTTGGTACCGCAACCAAAGCAAACTATTGGCTTGTAAGAACCGAAAATGCACCAACGGAATATCCGGTAGAAGAATTTAATTGGGTCGTAGGAGCAGAGTTTGCTGACAGCACAGGTTCAGATATGATATCCTCTTCACTGGGTTATAATACATTTGATGATGTTTCTTTTAATCATACTTACAATGATATTTATAAAAATGTAGCAACAGTTTCACAAGGTGCAGCACTCGCCGCAAAGAAAGGAATGATTGTAATGAACAGTGCCGGCAACGAAGGTAATAGTGCCTGGAAATACGTTGCTTTTCCTGCAGATTCAGACAGTGTATGTACGGTTGGGGCCATTACAAGTCAGGGTGTTATAGCTTCTTTCAGCAGCAGAGGGTATCCCGGTAAATTAAAACCAAACATAGTATCTGTAGGGGTCAGTACTGTTATTGCAGGATTAAATAACCAACCTTCTTCAGGAAATGGAACTTCTTTTTCTAACCCCAATGTAGCAGGATTGATAGCTTGCCTTTGGCAGGCCTTTCCTAATCTAAATAATATGCAATTGTTAGATGCAGTATACCGAAGTTCTAATCAATATACTGCACCAAATGCCAATTATGGTTATGGTGTACCAAATTTCAGAATTGCCTATCGTTTAATTAAGCACGACCAAAATGTAGCATTGTATGGCAACGATTGGTTGTGGGCAACCCCTAATCCCTTTGATACAAAAATTGATGTAAGATTTATCGGAAGGGTAGATGGGAATGCTGTTTTGTATCTAAAAAATGCAGCAGGAACAGTAATTGGAAAACAAAATTTTACTTCAGAACAAGAGGAGGTGTATACTTATAGTTTTGATAACTTAGGCGGCATACCCCCCGGCTATTACACGGTTGAGTATGCTGACAATTCTACTACCCGAAGTATAGTATTGCAAAAAGGAAATATTTTTGATAAAGATTGGCTTATTGTATCACCAATACCTTTTAGCAGCATTTTGAATATTAATTTAAAATCACCCGATGCAGGAGCAATTTCTTTCCGGTTGATTAATGCAAATGGCGCAGTGGTTAAAGTGATATCAGCAGATGTAGCATTGGATGAGGTTAAAACTTTTACCTTAAATACTATTCATAATCTTGCACCGGGAACTTATTTTCTTCAATACAATAGTAGTATCCGTAAAAGGTTGGTTAAGGTAATTAAGTTCTGATAATATTGTCTTTATAGTTAGCTAACTGCCCACAAACAAAGAAACATACATACTATCTGCCTTATCATTATATCCTTTTAATAATTGTTGATAAAGAAGTTGGAAATTGGAGTTTTGCAAAATAAAATCTGAAACTTCTTCATTTTCTTTTTTGAAAACGGAACAGGTAATATATAACAGATACCCTCCCTTTTTTAATTGAAGTAATATGTTTTGTACTATTTTCTTTTGAAGGGTACTATACTTATTAATTTCAGTTTCTTTAAAAAACAATAACTGTTCAGGTGTTCTTCCCCAGGTACCGGAACCGCTACAAGGAGCATCACAAATAATTAGGTCAAATTTTTGTTCACCAATACGGGCAGTTACCTCACTTAAATTTGTAAGATCAGCAATAAATGAAGTGTATTGTTTTACACCTGCTTCATTTAACCGGGTTTTCAGGTTTTGAATAATTGAGGACCGTATGTCAGAAACGGTCAATATATTATCAGGAAAATAATCATATCCCATTATTGATTTACCTCCGCTTGCTGCACAGCAATCCCATATTAATGGTTTTGCCGGCAAATCCATAAGCTTGAATAAGTTACCAACATTTTGCGAACTAAGATCTTGTATTACAGCATCTTTATTAATTTCTAAAATATCATCTAGTTTAGTTCCGTTGCTAAAGGCCAGACAATTATGAGAGATTTCCTTAAATGGAATGTTTGAAACATCTAGTTTTTGTTTTACCACACTCTTTTTTCCGGGCCTTATTCTTATAAATAAATCAGGTTGTTGTAGAAAGGAAAGATTGAATTGAACTAAATCAATATCAGCTGAAAGTTCATGATTGAAAGGAAACAGTTTGCCTATTGATAATCCCGCCAATGCGGCCTTCTGTTCTATTGGTAGGGTGATACTGTCATTCCATTCCTTATTGTAGTTAAGCAGAAATTCATTTTGAGTATTTGTAAAAAGGTAGACACCTGTTATAAGTCCTTTTTCAATTTCCTTTTTTGATAAACAATTGGCAATTCTAAAGTAGTTAAAGCATAGAGATGCAATTATCTTTCTATCCCTGGAGCCATATTTTTTTTCAGTAGAAAAAAATTTTTTGAGAAATAGGTTAAAAGGTATTTCGCCTTTATAACGCTCTAAAATTTTTTTGGCTGTTGAAAGATAAGAGGGAAGATATTGCATGGTGAATCAGATGTAGGTAGAGATGTAATAAAAATAGGCATTTTCAATAGAATAAAAGATATAGAGATTGATACAAAACTATTTTTTGGAGGCTTAGCCTTCAAAGAAAATTATTGACTTTTATTTATTATGATTATGACGCTATTCCTTAAATAAAAACAGGCTACCGATTTGGTAGCCTGTTTTTATTTAGAGGTCAAAGAATTATTTTACTTCTTCAAATTCAGCATCTGTTACATGCTCACTGCCTTCTCCACTTGGTTGAGGGCCTTGCTGACCATTTGTGTCAGGTTGACCACCACCATCCTGAGTAGCTTTGTACATGTCTTCGCTTGCTGCTGTCCATGCTGCATTCATTTCAGCAAGTGCAGTATCAATTTGTGCTGAATCCTGTGTTTTATAAGCATCTCTCAATTTGTTCAGCGCAGCTTCAATAGGTGCTTTTTTATCAGCAGGAATTTTATCGCCATACTCTTTCAATTGCTTTTCAGTCTGGAAAATTAAACTGTCTGCCTGATTGATTTTTTCAATCTTTTCACGGGCTTCTTTATCAGATGCTTCGTTGGCTTTAGCCTCATTTTTCATTTTTTCAATCTCTTCTTTACTTAGTCCACTACCGGCTTCTATACGAATGTTATGAGATTTTCCGGTTCCTTTATCTTTTGCAGTTACGTGTAATATACCGTTAGCATCAATGTCAAATGTAACTTCAACCTGTGGAACACCTCTTGGAGCCGGCGGTATACCATCAAGGTTAAACATTCCCAGACTTTTATTTTGCGAAGCCAAAGGTCTTTCTCCCTGCAATATATGAATCTGCACACCCGGCTGATTGTCACTTGCTGTTGAGAACACTTCTGTTTTCTTGGTAGGTATTGTTGTGTTGCTTTCTATCAATCTTGTCATTACACCGCCCATTGTTTCAATACCAAGACCAAGCGGCGTTACATCAAGTAACAAAACATCTTTTACTTCACCTGTCAATACACCACCCTGTATTGCCGCACCTATTGCTACTACCTCGTCAGGGTTTACACCTTTGTTAGGTTTTTTGCCAAAGAATTTTTCTACAATCTCCTGTACTTTAGGGATACGTGTACTACCACCCACCAATATAACTTCATCTATTTGCGAAGTAGAATAACCTGCATCTTTTAATGCCTGCTCACAAGGCTTAAGGCAACGTGCAAACAAACTATCGCTCAATTGCTCAAATTTAGCACGACTTAATTTCTTTACCAGGTGTTTTGGAACGCCATCAACTGCAGTTACATAAGGTAGGTTGATCTCTGTTTCAGAAGATGAACTCAATTCAACCTTAGCTTTTTCAGCCGCTTCCTTCAAACGCTGCCAACTCATAGGGTCTTTGCGAAGATCTATATTTTCATCTTTCTTAAATTCTTCAGCAAGCCAATCCATAATAAGTTTATCAAAATCGTCACCACCAAGATGTGAATCTCCGTTGGTTGATTTTACTTCAAAAACACCTTCACCTAATTCAAGAATTGAAATATCGAATGTACCACCACCAAGATCAAATACTGCAATCTTTTGGTCAGCATGTTTTTTATCAAGACCATAAGCCAATGCTGCTGCGGTAGGTTCGTTTATTATACGACGAACATTCAATCCGGCTATTTCACCAGCTTCTTTTGTGGCTTGCCTTTGTGCATCATTGAAATAAGCAGGTACCGTAATAACTGCATCGGTAACTTCGGTGCCCAAATAATCTTCTGCAGTTTTTTTCATTTTCTGCAAAGTCATTGCACTTATTTCCTGTGGAGTGTATTGACGACCGTCAATATCTATACGTACTGTGTTATTATCACCTTTTACAACTTTATAACTCCAATGGCCTGCTTCTGTTGTAATCTCATCAAATTTGTGACCCATAAAGCGCTTAACGCTCATAATCGTTTTAGAAGGGTTTGTAATAGCCTGACGTTTGGCAGGATCACCTACTTTACGTTCACCATCCTTGATAAAGGCTACTATACTAGGAGTGGTTCTCCTGCCTTCATCATTTGCTATTACAACCGGTTCGTTACCCTCCATTACTGCTACGCAACTATTGGTAGTTCCCAGGTCAATCCCTATTATCTTTCCCATAATATTTCTTTTAATTTAAGATTTATGATGAAATGTCAATCATTGTGCCAATGGAAATGAAGTGAAAAAATGGCAGTTACACACTCTGTAAACTACTGTATTTGGCATTTTAGGCTATTATATTACACAACAAGTAATTAAGACGCAAAATGTAGTGTCAGTCTTTTAGATACATGAATTGACAGTTTGAGTACTATCAAAATTAATATGTGAGGTAAAAAAATAAAGAAAGTTATAGTTGCTAATGTTAATCTGACTGATGCATAACTATCTTTTTTACTTTAAAAGTAAAATGTTTCTGACTAAAATAGCTAAATGCTACAACAAAAAAAGTAGTGATAATTTTAGAGACTGTGGGTTCTATATGCATTTGTTCTATCAACACTTTCAAAAACATATAGTTAAGCGCAAAGCATGCAAGTACCATAGAGAAATAACGTATAAGTTGTATGCGTCCTCTTAAATTACTTTCTGAAAACACAACATAACGACTTAAATAAAATCCTATAGGAAACGTAATAGAAAAAGCTGCAATCATTGCGGCTATGTGTGTTGATATTGCAAAAGCCCCAAAATGAAATAATCCAAAAGGAGCAAATTTCTTTTCAAAAATGTGAAATAATATAATGTCTAATAATGTATTTGAACCCCCACAGGCAGCATACCTAAAGGTCTGTAAGGGCATTAATCGAGAAAAGGGCGGATAGAAAAAATCAATTATTCTTAGAATGAGGTCTTTCATATTGCCTATAGATAAATAGCTGCGAAGATAAGATTATAGAAGAAATTAATGAAGGCTATAGCAGTTATTTCAGGTTTGTTAATATGCTATAAAATGAGTATTTATCTGTTAATCCACATCTTCTGTATAGTCGTCTAAATCTCTTCTTTCTTTTTTTGTAGGGCGGCCAATTTTACTCAATCGTTTGCCTGTATGAAAAGTAGCAGGCTGCAACTTTATTTGTTCTTCATCATTTTCAGGTGTAATATCTATGTAGTGTTTTATAGCTTCGGCATACTGTACGCGGTTATGAATCAATGAAACAACTTTTATGAGCCATTTTTTTGCTTCAGTTTTTATTTCATATTCATCTCCGATACTTACGGCTTTAGAAGCTTTAATTGCATCCCCTTTTATTCTCACCTTCCCCTTGTCACATGCATCAGAAGCCAAACTACGGGTTTTGAATAAACGTATAGACCATAGAAATTTATCTATTCTTATTTTGTCTTTTTGTTCAGCCACAATATTGATTTAGATGAAAATAAAAGGGCAAGAAATAAATTATACATTGAGAGTGAATACTTTTTAACAAAAAGTAGAAATCATGCTATAACATTTTAACAAAAAGTGGAAATCATGTTATTGTTAGGAGGAATTTGTCTGTATTATATCCTATTCAAACCTCATAAAATCATTCGGTCTTATTTCGCTACCACCATCTGTAAGTAAATAAATTTCTTTTGAGTTATTTACCACAATTTCAGGAAATCCATTGATTCGCCTGATTTTTCCTGTAATACAAACACTTCTTTTTACGAGTGAAGTTTTGCCATTATCGGTAAGTTTTTGAAGAATTTCAGGAGTTAAAAAAACAAACAAATTCACTTTCTTCTTTGAGTCGCCCACTTTTACTGCTGTAAATGTTTTAGAGCTTTCAGCAAAGTCTATTCCGTAAATCTTATCGCAAATAGTAACAGTTTCTCCGTAATGATTTACCGCATCTTCTGCAGTTATAGAACGTTGGCCAAAAGAAATGAATGTCACGAAAAAAAGTATGCTAAAGAGTGTAACTATTTTAATCATGATTTTTATTTTTCGTAAAATTACAAAAAGCCTTATAACTAAGTATTAAATTTATTTAGCGCTATCTGCTTTGTATTCTACCCTTACAACTGCATTTTTCTGGTTATTACTTGTAATAAAAAGTTCATAACGCTGACTGCCGGCAGTAATAATCATTAATGCTGTATTTGGAGGAATGCTACCAAGATTTTCGGCTACCATTACAAAATCATGAATTGGTACATTTTCATCTGCATGAATTGTAAATGTAATGGGCTTATATGTCAGCATTTTATCAGATACAATCAACTCATTGTTGTGATATACAGAAATTCTATCACCGTCAATTTCGCCATTATCATACAGCTCAACCTTAAATTCTTTTTCATTTGTTTCTAAGGTTTTTTGCAGGTCATTTTCTCTGGTTTTCATTACCTGTGGTTTAGGAAATGTTTTGATAACGGCAGGAGGGGTAGGCTTTGATGATTCTTTTTTGGGATCAGCTGCTAAAACATCAGTTTTGGGTTTAGAAATCGGTGCTGCTATTACATCATCTTCAGCACCTGGTTTTATAATAGGTTTTTTACCAATTGTTTTATCAGAATATTTGTTGGTATTTTTTGTAGCAACTTTTTTAGATTTCGCTTTATTTTTCAATTCATTTTCCCTTTTTACGAGAAAGTCTTCTTTATAAAAATCGGTTACCGGCGTTTTTTCAAGGTAAACTCTGCCGTTACCACAGTCTGATTTGTCTTTTATACTTACACTGGTATAGGTTCCGGATAGGGTTTCGGTTTTGCCAATTTTGTCATAATCAAGATAGCAGGTCATAAGGCAGGCACCTGAACTCTTATCAGTCAGTTTTACATCAGTAAGTTTAAGTTCTTTAAGTAAAAAATTTTTGCTTTTTGCTGTATAAATGCCAGAAGCATCTGCTTTACCATAAAAAACTGTTGTTTTATATGAGTAGGTTACTGCTTGCAAACTATGGTTATCCTGTTCTGCGACCTGTACCTCGAAGCGGTATTTGTCTTCAAGAAAACCAAGAGCACTCTGAACAAAATATCCTCGCCAAATGCCTGTTACATGATCTGATTTGTCAGAGGTTGTACCTGTTGATTTAGTTTCATATTTATTTGAAGATTGAACTTTAGGTGCTCTGTTAACATGTGAACTAATTTTTGTCCCTCCCCTGTTATTCCTGGGAGCATTTTTTTTGTTTGAAGGCTGCGCATTCAGTAACAACGTAAAAAACAATGAAAAAATCAATGTAATTCTCAATTTCATCTGACAAAAATATACTTGTAGTAACTAACTATGGTGCAAAAAACCGTTAAGGTTTTAGTGATTTGGATATCTATAGCAAGAAATTAGAATTTCCAATGTGAAAAGATGCTCAGGTATTAATAATCAAAATGCTGCAAACAATGTCTTAATAGTTTGAAATAATTATTAAACTTTTCCACTTAGACACTTAATTATTGTTTTAAACCCACACTTAATTAAATTTGTTTATCTATATTAATGTTATATAAAATCGTACGGATTAGAAAATGAAAAAAATAATAATTAATATAATAATCTTTTTTTTGCAAATGGGATTTGTGCCGAGTTATGCTGCAAAATTAACAGCAACGGCAACAGATACAGCCGCTCAATCAAACTCAAGCAATGCAACTATTCTGGAAGGTTTAAAGGCGTTTAAATCACTATCGCATAAAGAGCAACGGTTGAAAATGAAGGAAATGAAAACTGTTTTGAAAGCATTTAAAGCAGATAAAAAAGCAGGAAAAGATGTAGATACAGATCTAATTCTGCAGGTAATTCTTGGATTGTTTATACCGCCATTGGGTGTTTACCTGCATGAAGGTGAACCAAATAATAAATTCTGGATTTCTATATTGCTGACCGTTTTAGGATTATTGATTTTTGGTTTTGCCGGTGTGCTGTTTTTGGGAACATTACCCAGTATTATTTATGCATTATTTGTTATTTTAGGTAATTAAAATATGGGTTTGTTTGAAAGAAAAAACCTCCGTTGTGGAGGTTTTTTTATTTATCAGATTTCAATTTAGTAATTTATTTTGTCAAGTACCAACTATAGCAGGTTCATTCCTTTTGCAAACAATGTAAAATTAAAAGGAAGTACAACCCAAAAGTATTTCGGTAAAAATATTACCATAAATACCAAAACTATTAAAGAGATAAAGAAGAATAACCAAAATTTTCCGGTTGATTTTGTTGTTTCCATTATTTTTAAGTTTGACGCAAAATTAGGGAGTTGAATCTAAAAACCCAATATTTTGTTTGTGTAATTTGAACACATTATGCAGGGTTTTAATTATTTTCGCCCACTAAATTTCACAACCTTGAGCAAGAGTAAATCTTTGAAAAAAGATACCGAAACAAATAGCAACACTGCTAACAAAGAAAATAAAACTGCTGCAAAACTTTCAAAAACATCTTTGAAAGAAGTAATTGCACCTGCTAAGGAAGAAACAGAGGAAACATCTACCCCTAAACCTGGTAATGCAAAACCTGCTAAATCCCCTAAAATTGTTACAGCTACGCCTGAAAAAAAGGAGATTGCAATTAGTACCTCGGGAAACGTGGTAGCCAAGCCCAAAAATGCTGCAATAAAAAAAATAAGTACTGTAGAAAAGAAAAAGTCACCCGCATTAAAGGTTAAGGTTGAAAATGCTTCGGATGAAAATAAAGTGAAAGTTAAAACTACAAATGCTACCCCTGATGCGACTGCAAAACCGGCTAAACGTAATGCCCAAATTAAACCGGACAGGGTTGTTCCTCAATCAGATAAAAATGAAATTAGGAAAATCACTTTTCAGTTAAGGTATTCAACCCATGTTGGGCAGTCTCTTTTTGTAACGGGAAACCATCCCTTTTTGGGCAACAATGATCCGGAAAAGGCAGTAGCACTTAACTATCTTAACAACGAATATTGGATAGGTGTTATAGATATTCCTGAAGGCAAAAAAATTACAGGCGTTATTTCTTATCAATATTTTCTTAAAAACCCTGATGGTACTATAACTACCGAGTGGGGAAATGATAAAGTGATTGATCCGGATCTAAACAAATTTAGCAAGCTTCATTTTTTCGATACATGGAATGATGCTTCTTTAGTAGAAAATACATTCTATACAGAACCTTTTCAAGAGGTATTATTGAAAGAAAATTTCACTGATGTAAGTGAAAAAAGATCTTCAAAATTTACCCACTTATTCAAGATAAAAGCTCCTTTGTTGAGCAAAGATCGGATTTTATGCATAGTAGGTTCTTGCAAGGAACTGGGAGAATGGAGTGTTGAAAAACCGCTGCTGTTGTCACATACAAAAGACACACCTTGGTTTACCGCTACAGTTGATTTATCAAATGCAGATTTTCCGGTTGCTTATAAATATGGTGTGTATGATAATGCTGAAAAACGCTTTTTATCTTACGAAGAAGAAAATAATAACCGGGCACTTTATGAAGGTGTTTCACCGGATACAGCTATTGTTGTTAATGATGGATTTGCTAATATCCCGTCACCAGCATTTAAAGGGGCTGGTGTAGCAATACCTGTATTTAGCCTTAGGTCTGCAAACAGCTTTGGCGTAGGAGAATTTTCCGATCTGAAATTATTGGTTGACTGGTCTAAAAAAGTTCGATTAAAACTCATTCAACTATTGCCTGTTAATGATACTACTGCAACACATACTTTTACGGATAGTTATCCTTATGCTGCTATTTCAGCATTTGCCCTGCATCCGCTATACCTGCATTTGCCGTCAGTTGTCAGTAAAGAAAACAAAGCTTTACTCGCTTCGCTAAATGAACAGCGGATTGTACTCAACAGCAAAGCTGAAGTGGATTATGTGGCAGTAATGTCTGCTAAATGGGATTTGCTGAAACAAATATTTTCGTCTCAAAAAGAACAGACTTTTAAGAGCGACGATTTCCATGCTTTCTTTCTGGAAAATTCTCATTGGCTTGTACCTTATGCAACTTTTAGTTATTTCAGGGAAAAATATAAAACATCAGATTTTAACCAATGGGCTACTAATACCCAATATGATGAAGCTGCAATTACAGCTTTAGCTTCTACTCCACTAAAAGCAGATGAGGCAATCAGCATTTATTATTACGTGCAGTATCATTTGCATTTACAATTAAAGGATGCAACCGCTTATGCCCATAAAAACGGAATAGTAGTAAAAGGCGACATTCCTATAGGCATTTACAGATATAGTGCTGATGCATGGCAGAATCCATCATTGTACAACATGGATAAGCAAGCCGGCGCACCACCCGATGATTTTGCTGTTAAAGGTCAGAATTGGGGTTTCCCAACCTACAACTGGCAAAAAATGAAAGAAGATGGGTTTGAATGGTGG
>JANPGE010000051.1:0-27790 GCA_031423805.1 Segetibacter sp.
TACGAATCGCTTCTTGTCTTTGTTCATACTCATTCATAATGATTTTATGTGAGTATCAACATTTTATGTCAAAGAACTATGAAAACTGTTACCTATGTTCTGCTACACTAAAAAGTGTAACCTATGTATTGCTATTTATCAAAATAATCTTTATGAAGTTAAAACCTGTTGCTCAAAATATTTTAGAATGGATTGGTCTAAAACTTGGACTTGTTCCCACTCCACTTGCATGGTCTCACTTTGGTTTTATGGCTAGTAAATTTTTGCTTGAGGCTGTAGATAAAGGAGTGTTTGAAGCAATAGGCAATAATGCTGTTACGATTGACCAAATAGCTCAAACTTGCGAACTAAATCTTTCTGCTACCCAAGATTTATTATCGGTTTTGGCAACGTTTGGGTTGTTGAAAGAAATTAGTGGCAAAATTGTATTGCAAAAACCAGCCAAAAAATGGCTACTTAAGGATAGCCCCAATTCATTGTATTGGCTCATGATATTTGATAACAGGGTATGCCTAAAATGGATGGATTATACAGGTACATTTTTGCAAACAGGCAAGGGGCTTCAATATCATGACTCATTTACGTCAGAAGAATGGTTTTATTATCAAAAAGCCATGGAAGCAGTAGCAAGAACAACATCAACAGAAGCGGCAGGTAAATTACCCGTTCCTAAAAACGCCATAACTATGTTAGACATTGGCGGAGCTCATGGATTGTATTCTGTAGCACTTTGCAAGAAACATGATTTATTATCCTCTACAATATTAGACCTACCTACAGCTGTCGAAAAAGCAGCCCCAATATTGCAACAATACAATTTGCTGAATAGAATAAAGCACCGTGCAGGAAATGTATTGACAGATGACATTGGCACTAACCAATACGATTATGTGTTAATGGCGAGTGTGGCTCATCATTTTACAGATGCCGAAAATAAATTGGTTGCACAAAAAGTTTATAATGCATTAAAGCCCGGTGGAGTATTTACCATTATGGAGGTACTTAGCCAGGACAAAATTGTATATAAAGGAAATATGCTTAGTGCATTAGGTAACCTGTTTTTCGCACTAAGCAGCACATCCGGCACCTGGAGTTTAAATCAGATAAAAGAATGGCAAACTGCTGCCGGTTTTCATTTCTACAAAAAACATACGCTCATTTCCATTCCGGGATATGCGGCAATCAGTGGTAAGAAGTAATTCTCTGCGTTCTTGTTTTTGATTTTATTTCTAAATAACTGCAAATTCTCATCTTCACTTCTCTTAAAACCATTAGCTATTATTTCATTCGATACATAAAATAATTGATCACTCATTTCAATTTGTTATTTTACTAATTACCTCTTTCTTGTTATTTATCCTTGTTTTTTGCCGTTTAGCATTTTTCCTATTTTCTTTCTCTAAGTTAATTATTTCCTGAAACCTATATTGGTAAAGGCTTTTGCGAATATTTACTACTTAATAACGTATATTACCGTATTATGACAACTACTATTTAATGCATAGTACTAAAATATTCTCCTATCTTTGTCTTGTCAAAGCAAATAATCGAGCTGCGACTTAAAATAAATATTTCTAAAAACATAATTAAAAAATTAAACACATGAAAACTTCATTCAACATTTTCAACAGGTTAACAAACACAGAAATGATTAACCTTACTGCTGTAACAAATGAAACAATTGCTGATTTGGGTAATGTAAAACCATGCAAATCTTTCAGTACAGCTGACTTATGGAATATTCAACGCAAAAAAAGAAGTAGCACAATTAGAAGATACTATATCTGATTGCAAATGGAGTTGAGCATTGCAATAGGAGTGACAGGAAAGAAAAAGGCAGTGATATGGTGAATATCACTGCCCGAAAAAAACTAAGAATTAATAAATAGTATAAAAAAACTTTATAATTTGAATCCAACTCTTGCAAAATAGAACGCTCCGCCAAATCCCATTTGCACTGCGTCCCACATGCCCGCGGCTTCTGTCCACCCTTGGTCCTGACGGGTAGGATATACATCCAGTATATTTGTACCACCTACTGTAAGTTGTACTGATTTACTAATTTTATATCCTATAGAAATATCCGTAGTCATTTTTCCGGCATAATTATCTACATACAATTCAGGTTCTTCGTGGTAGTTAATCAGTTTAACTCCGGCAAACTTATTGAAACGTAATAAGAAATTCCATTTATTAACTTCATAATCAAGGCTAAGATTTATTTTGTGTGCAGGAGCAGATGCTACTAGAAAAGCACTATCACGGGTACCAAAGTATGTGCTTTCTTTACCTTTTAACAATGGGGTTGTGTTAACAGCATCTATTTTCATTTTATTAAAATTGCCTGCAATAGTTACGTTTATTCGGCCATTTCCCAACTTGTGACCGTATGTTGCTATCACATCAAGACCGATTGTATGTGTATTAACTGCATTGGTAAAAAACTGTGCACCGCTTACATTCAATGACTTTAGAATGTTGCCTATTTTGTCATCATCGTCATAAAAGGTACCTGTTAGTACTATACGATCTTTTATTTTTACATAATAGCCATCAACAGTTATGGTCAAATTTTTAGGTTTTGCAGTAAATCCTGTACTCAGGTTTACAGAACGTTCCTGTTTTAGCGAAGGAATACCAACCTGACGGGCAATATTGCTTGTATTGGAAGCTATTACTTTGTCAATTATATTTCCTGCTACCACATCTGTAAATGTAGAACTGAAATTAATCTGTGGTAAGGATGGCGCCCTGAAGCCGGTACTTGCTGAAGCTCTCCACATAATCTTTGGCGTTATTTTATATCGGGTTGATAATTTATAATTGTGTGTAAACCCAAAATCACTATAATTTTCAACCCTGATTGCACCGGTTAAGAGAAATTCTTTGGTTATGTCTAATTCTGCATCAATATAGCCACCAACATTGGTACGACTATTATTGGTTACATCACTCGGTCTGAAACCCGGAAAACCCTGTGCACCACCGGGTCTGTATGAAGTATCTACTCCGCCAGTTCCATTACTATCTATACTAAAAATTACAGGACCATAAGTTTTGTAACTTTTTTCTTCACCGGCAAATATTTTATACAGTTCAGATCTGAACTCTGCACCAAAAGCCAGGTTGAATCCGCTGCCAATATTACTAAATGAACGGGTGAAATTTGCACTTGCAACATATTGTGACAATTGAAACCCACCGGCATCAAACTTTGTAGGAGAAGCTGCTTCAAGTGATGCATTCAGAGAACTATCCACATTATAGTGAAAACGGTTAGTACCAAATGTTCCGTTGAAATCAGCCTTCCACTGTCCCAAACTTGTACGTACACCTAATGAAAGCGATCCATCAGTAATTGTTGACTTAATATGTGGATTAAATCCGTTTGGATAAATGGCTGTTACATTTCTTCCCTCTCCTGCATCTCTTGTATATGCATAAGCATCGCCTTTGCGTAAATTGAAACCACCAAAAGAATAGAGGGTCGTTTTGCCTTTTCCGGGAAATGCACTATTGAAATAAAGGCTGCCATTGGTAGCAGAAAGATCTCCAAAACCTTTACGATATTCATCAGGATATTTGGCAGTAATGTTGTTTGGACGTCTTGTTTTTTCTTTTGCATAAATGTCTCCGGTTACATTTACAAAACCTCCATTTGCTACAGGGAAACCGTAGTTCACATTTGCATTTACCTGTTTGCCATCATTTGTTTTAGGTAAAATTTTTCCATCAGGCGAGTTAAGCGAACTACCATAACCTGTCATGTATTGTCCGGCCATTACATTTGCTGTAAGTTGCTTAACCGTACTTTTCATTACAATGTTTATTACACCTGCAATGGCATCTGAACCATACTGTGCACTTGCGCCATCTCTTAATATTTCTATACGCTCAATGGAGGCAGCAGGTATTGTGTTAAGGTCTGTACCGGTATTTCCCCGGCCACGTGTTCCATACAGGTTCACCAATGAACTTTGGTAACGACGTTTGCCATTAATTAAGACCAAGGTCTGATCAGGTCCAAGACCACGAAGAGTTGCAGGGTCAACGTGGTCTGCACCATCGGCCCCTGTTTGTTTATTACTGTTAAAGGATGGTGCAACAAATTGCAAAATCTGATTAATATCTACCTGACCCAACTGATTCATAACACGTGAAATGGGTATAATGTCAACAGGAGCTGCGGTTTCTGTTGACGACCTTCGAACACTTCGGCTACCTACCATAACATTTCCCAGGTCCATTATACTTTTCTCCATTAAGATATTTGTAATGTTTCCGCTTACATTTGTTTCTGTGGGTTTATAACCTACTGAAGTAATAGTCAGAATTTCACCGATAGATGCTTTTATAGAATAATTGCCATTTGCATCTGTAGAAACAGAACGTTTCGTATTTTTTACTGTAACAACTGCATAAGGAACAGGTTCACCTATATCACTTCTGACTTGTCCCGTAATAGTTGTTTGTTGGGCTGTAGCTGAATAAATGAAAAAAACACTGGATAATATGATAATTAATACCCCTCTCATAGTGAAAGAATTTGTGGTTAATAAATTTAAATAGTTCACGAATATAGGTTGATTAATTGTTTTTGTTTAACAATTGGTGTAGTCATTAAATGTTTGGAAAACATTCAATTTTCATTTAGCTAAAATATATATTATTTTTATTTAATGAAAAAATTTCAATTTAGTATTTCAATGGAAATGATTTGGGTTGCAAATAATTTTGTTTTTGATTAGAACCAATTTCCATTAAGAATGGGGTATTAGAACATTTAATTAATCCCTAAACCTTCCTCATTCACCCCTCATTTTATTAACTTCGCACCCTGTCAAAATGGCTATTTTTATTTTATAGCATCAATTTTGACTAATTTTTCGTTTTTATTCAACATTTATATCAATTTACCCGAATCAATATGCTAGGTTTTATATCAAAAATATTTGGTGGCAGCAAATCACAGAAGGATGTGAAAGTATTGCTACCAATCGTAGAAAAGACAAATCAGTTCTTCAAACAATATCAGTCGCTTTCCCATGATGCTTTAAGGGGCAAAACAAATGAGTTTAAAGAGCGTATCAAAGCGCATTTGAGCGAAACGGATGCTGAAATTGAAGGAATGAAAAATGAGGCCGAAGCCTTATCTGTAGAAGACATTACCGGTCGCGATACCATCTATCAGCAGATTGATAAGATGACAAAAAAACGTGACGAAAAAATTGAAGAAATCCTGGCGGAAATACAACCCGAGGCTTTTGCAGTAGTTAAAGAAACAGCCCGTCGTTTTAAAGAAAATGACGAAATAACAGTACAGGCTACTGAACTTGACCGTCAATTGGCTGTTGTCAGGACTCATATAAAAATTGAAGGTGAATCAGCAACTTTTAGCAATAAATGGAATGCAGCAGGTCTTGAAGTAATCTGGAACATGGTTCATTACGATGTCCAGTTGATAGGAGGCTCGGTGCTGCATCAGGGTAAAATTGCTGAAATGGCAACGGGTGAAGGTAAAACCCTTGTATCTACATTGCCGGCATATCTGAATGCATTGGCAGGCGAGGGGGTACACATTGTAACCGTGAATGATTATCTGGCAAAAAGGGATAGTGAGTGGAACGGAACCATATTTGAATTTCTTGGCTTACGTGTTGATTGTATAGACAAGCATCAACCCAACACCAACGAACGCCGCTTTGCCTATTTGGCTGATATTACTTATGGAACTAACAATGAATTTGGCTTTGATTACCTACGGGATAATATGGTGCACACACCTGAAGAAATGGTGCAGCGCAAACACCACTTTGCAATGGTGGATGAGGTAGATAGTGTATTGATAGATGATGCACGTACCCCACTCATCATCAGTGGTCCGGTGCCTCGTGGAGACCAACAGGAGTATGAAGCATTGAAGCCACGTGTGCATCAGTTGGTGGAAGCTCAAAAGCGGGTAACTAATCAGTTTTTGATAGAAGCAAAGAAGAAAATTGCTGAAGGAAATGATGACCCTAAAGACGGTGGATTGGCGCTAATGAGGGCACATCGTGGTTTGCCAAAAACCGGTGCTTTAATTAAATTTTTGAGTGAACCGGGAAATAGAACTAAACTTCAAAAAACTGAAAACTACTATCTCGCAGATCAGCAAAAGGAAATGCCAAAGGTGGATACAGAATTGTTCTTTTATATTGATGAAAAAAACAACTCTGTAGATCTTACAGAAAAAGGTATTCAAATGATTACCAAATCTGGCGAAGATCCTGACTTCTTTATTTTACCTGATATCAGTACTCAACTAAATGCAATTGATACTAATGCTGCATTAAGCCCCGAAGATAAATTACAACGCAAGGAAGAAATACTCAACGATTACTCTCTAAAAGCAGATAGGATACATACCGTTCAGCAATTGTTGAAAGCATTTACATTGTTTGAAAACGATGTGGAGTATGTGGTGATAGATGGTGCAGTAAAAATTGTTGATGAGCAAACCGGCCGTATAATGGAAGGCCGCCGCTATAGCGATGGTCTGCATCAGGCAATTGAGGCTAAGGAAAATGTGAAGATAGAGGCTGCTACTCAAACCTACGCTACGGTTACATTACAGAACTATTTCAGGATGTATCACAAGTTGGCCGGTATGACAGGTACTGCCGAAACAGAAGCTGCAGAGTTATGGGACATTTACAAATTAGATGTTGTAACAGTCCCTACCAACATTCCGGCTATTAGAAAAGATGAGCAGGATTTGGTATTCAAAACCAAGAAAGAAAAGTACAAGGCAATTATAGATGAAATAGAAAAGCAACGCAATGCAGGCCGCCCATCGCTTGTAGGTACTACCAGTGTGGAAGTGAGTGAATTGCTTAGTCGTATATTGAAACAAAAAGGCATTCCGCACAATGTATTGAACGCTAAACAACATGCCCGTGAAGCACAGGTAGTAGCCGAAGCCGGTCTGCCGGGCAATGTGACCATTGCCACCAACATGGCAGGTCGTGGTACGGATATTAAGCTGGGGCCAGGTGTAAAAGAAGCAGGTGGCCTTGCAATATTAGGTACAGAAAGACACGAAAGCCGTCGTGTAGACAGGCAGTTACGTGGTCGTGCCGGTCGTCAGGGAGATCCTGGTTCTTCTATCTTCTTTGTATCATTAGAAGATGACCTGATGCGTATGTTTGGTAGCGAAAGAATTGCCAAAGTGATGGACTTTGCAGGTTACAAAGAAGGCGAGGTGATACAACACAGTATGATTACCAAAAGCATTGAAAGGGCTCAACGTAAAGTGGAAGAAAACAACTTTGGCATTCGTAAAAGATTGTTGGAGTATGATGATGTAATGAATAAACAGCGGACTGTTATTTATACCAAACGCAGTCATGCTTTGTTTGGTGACAGGCTTGCATTAGACCTTGATAATGGTTTCTATTCGGTTGCAGATAAATTGGTAAAAGATTATCGCTTTGAAGGAAATTTTGAAAGTTTCAAAATGGCTGTAATCATCAATTTTGGAATTGAAAGTACAATATCAGAAGATGAATTAAGTAAGGAAAATGATCAGCAGCTTACACAACAACTTTATGAAGAAGCTATTCACCATTATTCACATAAGAAGTTGGAAATAGGAACTAATGCAGTTCCGGTGTTTGCTAACATACGCCAACAAGGCAAGCATATAGAAAATGTTGCAGTCCCCTTTACTGATGGTAGAAGATTAATGCAGGTTTTGACCAATCTTGATAAGACCCTGGAAAGCAACGGAAGTGAACTTACACAGGCATTGGAGCGCAATGTAGCCCTAAGCATGATAGATGATTCTTGGAAAGAGCACCTAAGAGCAATGGATGATTTAAAACAAAGTGTACAGACAGCATCTTACGAGCAAAAAGATCCTTTGGTAATTTATAAAATGGAAGCCTTTGGTTTGTTTAAAAAACTAGACGAGCAGATTAATGCTGATATTGTTTCCTTCCTTTGTCATAGTCATATATATGTAGAACAGGAGCAACAAAACGGACGGGTAGCTATACAGGAAGCTAAGCAACAGAAAACAGATATGAGCAAAATGCACATCAATAAAGACGATGTTGATGCACGGGGCGATGATTATGCTGCTAATGAAAATGATTATTTTGACCCATCAGAAACCGCAGTAAAACAACAACCGATTGTTGTAGGACCTAAGATTGGTCGAAATGACCCTTGTCCTTGTGGAAGCGGAAAGAAGTATAAACAATGCCACGGAAGGGACGCAGTATAAGACTTCAGGTATAAAAATATTCTGATCGTTGATTAGAATTTTAATAGATGAGCGGTTGTGAAAACAATCGCTCTTTTTTTTGAAAAATCTTTGCCTATTTTTATCTCCATGCTTTTAATTATTCTAACAGGTCTGTTATTCTTTTTTATTGCTTTAAACGCAGGTTATTTTTTTAATGAATTACTTAAGATTTATGGTCTTTCAATAACGGGCTTTTTCTCTGCTATTCTTTCCGGTACAATGTTCTTAACTTTTTACCTTAATACACTTTCCATTTTTACAAAAACAGATTATTGGCTTTTAGTAGTTCCATTGGTTTTCTCCTGTTGGATTTTTTTTAAAGCACATTTTCAGGTTTGGCTTCGCCAAAAAATTGACCAAAATATTGAGTTGCTTTTTTCGAAGAATAATCTATGGATAACATTGCCGTTTCTTATTGTTATTGCTTTATTTACAATTGTGCCTCCTTACAATACAGATAGCTCGGGTTATCATTTTCTATCTATTAAGTGGAATGAAAATTTTGCAGCAGTGCCGGGGCTTGCCAATCTTTTTCCGCAATTTGGATACAACAGTTCATTCATGGTGTTAAGTGCTGCTTTTTCTTTTACAGATATTTTTCACCAAAGTATTTATCCTATTAATTCAGTACTGACGAGTCTCTTTTTCCTTTGGATGCTCAAGAAAGGATTCAATTATTCTAATGCCGGAAAGCTGATAATTGTAATGGTATTGTTTGTGTTGCTTAGACAATTTCCTATCAATCTTGCTTCACCTTCTGCTGATTCGCTTGCAAGCATCCTGGTATTTTTTGTTTTATTTTCAGTTTATGAAATGGATGAAAAATCATCCTTGAAAAATGATTGGCAATATTTGTTGTTGCTGTCTTCTTTTGCAATAATTATTAAATTAAGCACATTGCCTTTATTGTTGGTTGGGCTATTGCCTTTCTTGAAACGAACACAAAGTTTCAAAACAATACTGCTTTCTTATTTTAAGTTATCGCCTTTGTTGCTTATTGTTTTAGTTCCTTGGTTGGTAAGAAATGTTATCCTTTCAGGTTATTTGATTTTCCCATTCCCTACGCTTGATTTGTTTTCTTTTGATTGGAAAGTACCATTTGATGTAGCAATGGGAGAGAAGATACATATTTCGCAAGGTGCACGTATGGCCGGTGCGGATTGGGTTGAAGTAAGTAAAATGCCTTTTTATAAATGGTTTCCCAAATGGATACCCAACGTTTGGTCAGACAATCATTTTAATTTTATGCTGGTTGTTTCAGGATTCCTTTCTCCACTATTGATTGCTCTCATTTACAAGCGTAAAAGACTATTAACTAAACACTTTCTTTTCGCATTTTTTATTTCGTATTCAGGTATATTATTTTGGATGATTACAAGCCCTGACATTCGGTTTGGGTATCATTATCTACTTCTTTGTCTGATATTTCCTTTAGCTCTTTTTTGGCCTCGAAAATATAAATGGGAAAATGTGAATAATGGATATTTTCATAAAACCGTTATAGCAATTTCAGTAGTTGGGTGCATTTATTATGGAAATATTGCAGTAGATTTTTTAAAACCATATTCCATTGCAACCTGTATGGTTAAGCCTTTTATAAGTGCAGAATATGAAAAGAATAATGACCTCAAGACTTTTAAATATGTTATGTTGACGAACAATACTAAGCTTTACATTCATGATTCTTTGCATCACACCATAAATGCACCTTTGCCATCCTGTTCACCTTATCTCAGGGGAATTGCAATACGGGGAAATAATTTGCAGAATGGATTTAAAACACAGCCGTAAATTTGCGTGGAGAGTTTAGAGTTATAAGTTTAGAGTTATGAATTTAGAGTTATGAGTCGAAAGTTGTGAATTGGGGATTATTCATCTTAAATAGGGGAAAAAATGAAATAAGCACTAAATAAGGTAGGGCAATAAAACGAGAAAAGATCATAATGGGAAACTTATATAACGAGAAACGGAAACAACGAGAAACGAGAAACACAAATAACGAGAAACAAATGCAACGATAAACGAAATGAAAATTAATCACCTATTAGAACATTCGCTTTTAAAACCTACTGCTACCACAGCAGAAATAGAAAAACTTTGTCTTGAAGCAAGGGAATATAGCTTGGCGGCGGTTTGTGTTCCTCCACCTTTTGTTAAGTTATGTAAAGATTTATTACAGGGATCTTCGGTGAAAATATCTACTGTTGTGGGTTTTCCCTTTGGTTATTCAGCAATAGAGGCAAAGTTGGCAGAAATATTGCTTAGCATCGTGGATGGTGCAGATGATTTGGAAGTAGTCGTTAATTTTATGGCTATCAAAAACAATGATTGGCGCTATATAAGCAATGAAATCATACATCTGTTACAGGTAATGGGTAGTAGCAATACGACAATAACTTTGATAGTAGAAAGTGGTGTTTTAACTAACGATGAATTGATAAAATGTTGTGAATTGTATGGTGCTGCAGATATTAACGCGATAAAGACATCAACAGGATCTGCTGCAGAAAATGTAACTATTGGAAAAATGAAATTGATGCGTAAACATTTACCGGAGGTTATAAAAATAAAGGCATACGGTGAAATAAATAATTACGAATTTGCAAACCAATTATTACAAGCAGGAGCATCAACAATAGGTTCTGAAAACTGTATTGCAATAATTAAGGAACAAATGTTGGCTAACAAAATGAACTAACAAATGAAAATGAGAAAAATAATAACAATACTAAGTTGCCTGATAATATTATCAGTAAATGCTCAAAAATTGGAAATTGGCAGAGACACAGATAAAAGTGTTACCGTTATAAAAGATCCACGATTTGACCAATTGGCTGCTAGGCAGGCCGATATCAATCACAGGGCGCAAAAATTATTACCAAAGTGGGTAAGAGGTTGGCGCATTCAGGCTGCAAATACTCAAAATCGGGATGAAGCAAATAGCGTAAAGGCCGAAATGCTTCGTCGCTACCCTGATCAGAAATCTTACTTGCTTTACCAATCGCCCAACTTTAGGGTTAGGGTAGGTGACTTTCTTACACAACGTGAGGCATTTAAACTTCGTAAAGAAATTGCTGAATTGTATCCTGGCAAAGGAATTTATATTGTTCCGGATTTAATTGAAGTAGCACCTGCACCTGAAGATGCGTCCGATCAACAAAAAGATTAAAAGTATTTCTGATGTGGGATGTATGATGGCTGATATATTTTTTATAAGGAAAGTATATTAAATGAATATTGGAATTGATTGCCAAAAAAACTAATGTAGCTTATGTTGAAGGATAAAATAAAGTCACTTGCTGCTCAATATAAAGATGAATTTATTATGGTGCGGCACCATCTTCATGCCCACCCCGAGTTAAGTTATGAAGAGTTTGAAACTTCTAAATTTATTCAACAAAAATTGCAGGAATTTGGTATTCCCTATGAAGTAATGGCAACTACAGGTGTAGTTGGATTAATCAAAGGAAAAAATCCTGAAAGTCGCATTATTGCTTTACGTGCAGATATGGATGCCTTACCCATTGAAGAAGAAAATGTAGTAGAATATGCTTCGCAAAATAAAGGAGTTATGCATGCCTGCGGTCACGATGTACACACCACGTGTCTGTTGGGTGCAGCTAAAATTCTTAATGAACTAAAGGCAGAGTGGGAGGGAACCGTCAAGTTGATTTTTCAACCCGGAGAAGAAAAGAACCCCGGAGGTGCCAGTATTATGATTAAGGAAGGAGTGCTTAAAAATCCATCCCCAACTGCTATTTTTGGAATGCATGTACACCCGGGTTTGGATTTAGGAAAATTTAGTTTTAGAAAAGGCCGGGTAATGGCAAGCACCGACGAAATATTTATTACCATAAAAGGGAAAGGAGGACATGCTGCTGCTCCGCATTTAACAGCAGATACCATTTTAATTGCCTCACATCTTATTGTGAGTCTTCAACAAATTATCAGCCGCAACAACAATCCTACGTTACCATCGGTGCTGTCTATATGTAGTATTCATGGTGGTAGTGCCACCAACATTATCCCTAGCGAAGTGAAGCTAAAAGGCACACTAAGAGCAATGGATGAAAAGTGGCGTTACAAAGCCCATGAGCTCATCAAAAAAATGACCACAGAATTGGTTGCTTCCATGGGTGCAGAGTCGGAGGTGTTAATAGATATTGGTTATCCATTTGTTGAAAACGACCCCAAACTAACAGAAACGGCATGGCAACTTGCTAAAGACTTTTGGGGAGCCTCCTATGTGGAAGAAACAGAACTTCGTATGGGTGCAGAAGATTTTGGATACTATGCTCAAATTATTCCCGGTTGTTTTTATCGCCTTGGCGTTCGCAATGAGGCACTGGGTATAGTAAACAATGTACATACGCCTAAGTTTAATATAGACGAAGCCGCGATAAGTAATGGTATTGAGATGATGACATGGTTGGGGATGATGGCAAAATGAGAAGTGATCCCTTAGTCAATAAATCCACATTAAATATCCGCATCCGCAATAATCCCCAACGATTTTTCAATCAATCCTTCCACAGCTTTGCCGCCGTCTTTGGAGAATTGTTTTACAATTCGGTTGGCTACAATGGCATTGAGACTAAGGCAATAGTGACCCAGCGACTTTCCCAGTCCATAAATAGCCGAGCTTTCCATTTCAAAGTTGGAGATACGGTGATGGTCGTGGTTGAATGTGGTCAGCTTGTCTATAAGACCTGGGTAAGCGACACCCAATCGTAAAATCCTCCCTTGTGGACCATAAAAGCCGGGGCATGTTACAGTAATTCCCGTGTGGTATTCCTTCTCAAAATGTTGTAACAATTTATTGCTGCCTTCATAAACATAAGGTATTACATTCCCCGTTTCAAGTTGCGTATGTTTTTTAAAAGCATCAATGATCGCTTGTTCTGAATCGGAATTTTTCTGTGTGTAAAAGTGCATCACATTATCAAACCCAAGCCCATGTGTACCAGCAACAAAACTGTCAACAGGTATCTCTGCCTGCAAACTGCCCGATGTACCAAACCTGAAAATATTAAGTGAAGTGAGTGATGGTTTTATCAGTCTGGTGTTGAAATCAATATTTGCCAATGCATCCAATTCATTCATGGCAATATCAATATTGTCGGGACCAATGCCCGTACTCACACATGATATGCGCTTGTTGCCAATGTAGCCGGTATGAGTTATAAACTCACGATGCTGCAACTTAAATTCAATGCGTTCAAAATGTTTGCTTACCACCGCCACCCGGTCAGGGTCGCCTACCAGAATTATTGTATTCGCCAATTCTTCGGGCCTTACATCCAAATGATAAATGGCCCCACGGTTGTTGATAATAAGTTCTGATTCGGCAATCGGTTGCATACACATTATATTTGACTAAGCAAGTTAATGCCAAAGCGTCAATGTTTAATCATGTATGTCAATGCTGACTTTGTAAAGCAGTTTTTTTGGTAGCCAGCAGTTGGTACTTTTATTTGACTTTTGTTGTGTCACACGTCTAGAGGGTAGTGCTGCTATTTAGCTTTTAACATCATTTGTTAATTAAACGCCGTAATAACTCCTAACCCTCAGTTAACAATGCTAATCAAGGGTTCATTATGTATTTTTTTGTGCCGTCAGGCAGATGTCGGTAGCAGGCAAAACCCCAATCAATAAAAAGTCCCGTAGGGACTATATGTGTTTGAAAACCCATTCGGCAAAATCTACCGACATATCGTGCCTACCGACATTTCGTGCCTAACGGCACTTTCAACCCTTGATTAGCATTAATAGCTCATAACTCCTAATTCATAGCTCATAACTCATAATTCTTACCGCAAACTTGCGCAGATAATTCATTTGTAGTAATTTTAAACGCTTACAACTTACCATATGGCAGAAAAGATTTTACGGATACCCGATTTTTCGCTTTCGCCCCGCATAGACCAGGTGGGTGTAGAAGAACGTGCATCACGGTTCACCAAGCGCAGCATTAAGAACGAAACAAAGAATAATGGTCTGCTACTTGCCCTCAATATGATAGACCTTACCACATTGGAAGGAAAGGATACAGAAGGTAAAGTAAACCAGATGTGTTACAAAGCCCAACACCTTATGGATTCCTATCCCGGCTTGCCAACTGTGGCAGCGGTTTGTGTTTATCCTTCAATGGTGAGGACTGCGAAAAAAGCAGTTGGTAATTCAGGCATTAAAATAGCATCTGTAGCTACCGCATTTCCCAGCGGGCAGTCCTCTTTAGCTATTAAAGTTGCCGATACAAAATTTGCGGTAGATGAAGGTGCCGATGAAATAGACATGGTCATTTCACGTGGTCGTTTTTTGCAAGGCGATTATAATTTTGTGTTTGATGAAATAGCTACCATCAAAGAAGCCTGTGGCGCAGCAAGGCTCAAAGTAATATTGGAAACAGGTGAACTAATCACCTTTGACAAAGTACGAAAGGCAAGCGATATTGCCATGTATGCCGGAGCCGACTTTATCAAAACGTCAACAGGAAAAGTACCATCTGCCGCCAATATGCCCGTGACATTGGTGATGCTTCAGGCCATCAAAGATTTCTATTTCAAAACAGGAAAAATGATCGGCATGAAACCCGCCGGTGGCATTTCAAAATCCAAGCAGGCACTGCATTATTTGGTGATGCTTAATGAAACTTTAGGAGAAGATTGGATGAATAATCAGTGGTTTAGATTTGGTGCTAGTAGTTTGGCAAATGATATACTCATGCAGATTATGAAACAAAAGACAGGAGTTTATCAGAGCTCAAATTATTTCTCGATTGATTAGAAGCCTCACCCCGGCCCTCTCCAAAGGAGAGGGAGAAGCGAATAAGTATTTCTACTTTTTATGGTTCAATAGAAAGAAACAGTACAAGTCCCGATTCAAAGGTATCTATCGGGATGCCGATAAGATCGACAAGTGACACAACGATGTTTAATAGTAGTACAAATGACGGCTACACAAAAAATATAACCGAATGGCAAAATCCAGCAATACATTAAAACTGAAATTTGATAGTGCAAGACAATTTGCACCTGCACCTGAAAGCAAAAGTGCAGCAACCATCAAACCCCGATATGAATTATTTATCAACGGTGAGTTTGTAAAACCGTTGAGCAAAAAATATTTTGCTACGCACAACCCTGCCAACGAAGAAAAATTGTCGGAAGTTGCGGATGCCAATGAAGCAGATGTGGACTGTGCAGTTAAGGCAGCAAGGGCGGGCTTTAAGGTATGGAGCAAAATGCCAGGGAAGGAACGCAGCAAATACATCTATCGCATAGCAAGAATGATACAGGAACGTGCAAGAGAGTTTGCCGTTATTGAGACTTTAGACGGCGGTAAACCCATCCGCGAAAGTCGTGATTTTGATGTGCCGATGGCTGCCAATCATTTCTTTTATTATGCCGGTTGGGCCGATAAACTGGAATATGCATTTCCCAACAGGCAAACTGCACCATTGGGTGTTGCAGGTCAAATCATCCCATGGAATTTTCCTTTGCTGATGGCTGCATGGAAGATAGCTCCGGCATTGGCAACAGGCAATACAGTTGTTTTGAAACCCGCAGAGACCACGCCATTGACCGCATTAAAATTAGCGGAACTCATACAGGAAGCTGACCTGCCGCCGGGTGTTTTAAACATCATCACCGGTGCAGGTGCTACCGGCGCTGCCCTTGTTAATCATCCTGATGTGAATAAAATTGCTTTTACCGGCTCGACCGATGTTGGTAAAATCATTCATAGAGCTATAGCAGGTACCAACAAAAAAGCTACCCTCGAATTGGGTGGAAAAGCTGCCAACATCATTTTCGACGATGCGCCAATTGACCAGGCGGTGGAAGGTGTTATCAACGGCATATTCTTCAATCAAGGCCATGTGTGTTGTGCAGGTTCAAGGTTGTATGTGCAGGAGTCGGTGTATGATGAAGTAGTCCGTAAACTGAAAGACCGTTTAGAAACATTGATATTGGGCGACCCGATGGACAAGAACACAGACATCGGCGCCATCAACTCAAAAGAACAATTGGCGCAGATTCACAAGTACATTGAGATTGGTAAGAAAGAAGGAGCGGAGATGTTCACCAACAATTGCAAGTTACCCGGCAAAGGTTATTTCTGCCGCCCAACCTTGTTTACCAATGTGGCACAATCCAACCGCATAGCACAGGAAGAAATCTTTGGACCGGTACTCGCCATTCAAAGTTTCAGGACCGATGATGAAGTGATAGAAAAAGCCAATAACTCCCCTTATGGTTTATCAGCAGGCGTATGGACTGACAAGGGTTCCAAGATTTTTAACCTGACTACCAAGCTAAGGGCAGGCGTGGTGTGGGCCAATACCTTTAACCAATTTGACCCAACCTCACCTTTTGGGGGTTACAAAGAAAGCGGTTATGGCAGAGAAGGTGGCTTGCATGGCCTGCTTCCTTACCTCAATCTTCAATAAGTGAATTCATAAAAAACGACAACAATGGCAACTTCAACAATAAAAAAAGCACAACCAAAAATAAAAAGCACCAACGGCGTTCAACCCAAGCAAAACGGCCATCCACAGGCGGTAAAGCCAACAGATGATGACCGCCTAAAGGTGTTGAAAACCTACAAAATATATGTGGGCGGACAGTTTCCACGCACAGAGTCGGGCCGGTATTATGTGGCACAAAATGGCAAAGGCGAACAGCTTGCAAATGTCTGCCTAAGTTCACGCAAAGACTTTAGAGATGCCGTGGGTGCAGCCCGTGGTGCGCAAGGTGGTTGGGCAGGCAAGGCCGCCAACAACCGCGGACAAATCCTCTACCGTATCGCTGAAATGCTGGAAGGCAGAAGGGCTCAATTCATTGACGAACTGATGCAGCAGGATGCTACCAAACAAGCTGCCGAAGCCGAAGTAAACCTTGCCGTTGACCGCCTGATACACTACGCCGGATGGTGCGACAAGTTCCAGCAGTTGTACAGTTCGGTAAACCCTGTGGCATCTTCACATTTCAATTTCTCTGTGCCTGAACCTACAGGTGTAGTGTCTGTCATTGCGCCGCAGGATAGTTCGCTTATTGGGTTGGTGTCTGTGATTGCGCCGGTCATAGCCGGTGGCAATACCTGCATTGTGCTCGGTTCTTATGCCAAACCCTTGTGTGCAGTAACTTTCGGCGAAGTGCTTAACTCGTCTGATGTGCCCGGCGGCGTGGTCAACATCCTCACAGGAAAGGTTGCAGAACTGGCCCCATACTTCGCCGACCACATGGATGTAAACGCCATGGTCTATTGCGAAACTGATGCAGCCACCACCAAAATGATCAAAGAAAAAGCCGCCATGAATCTAAAGCGGGTAATCATTTACACCGGCAAAAACTGGATGACCAACGAAGGCCAATCCCCTTACCTCATTATGGATACTCAGGAGATAAAAACGACGTGGCACCCAATTGAGAATATTGGCGGCGCAAAGGCAGGATATTAGCAGTTATTTTTTGCTCTTGTTGTGTTATTTATGGAGCCGGCATTTGAGCCGTGATTGAGCTTCATTGGCGACGCTCCATTCATGTTTGGTAATGCTATGGGGCTTTTTCTATGTTTTGGTAATGCACTTAAATAAAGAGAATGTTTTTGCCTTTGCCGGTGTTTGCAAAAAAAATACAATTGGGAGCGCCGTTGCAGGTTGTTCTTCACCTGCAACAAACAGCATAACTTAAGCCGCTATTGGTGAAAAACACCAAAAGCGGCTTAAATGTATTTTTGTACCGTTAGGTACAGCATGTCGGTAGTAAGCAATCCAGTCAACAATCAAAAGTCCCGTAGGGACGATATGTGAAAATCAATCTCGTAAACCTACCTGTCGGTCAGGCGAGCATTTCGTCCCGCCTTGGCGGGACTTTAAAACAATAATGCTGCTTCTCTTTAGCTACCGACATTGCCAAAAGGCACTTAATGCCTTTGCCGGCGCTACAAAAAGAAACACGATTACCAGCGCCGTTGCAGGGTATTCTTCACCTGCAACTAACAGCATAACTTAAATAGCAGATGGGGAAAAACACACTAACTGCGGCTGCGATATTTTGAGGTTTTTTTTGCTCTCATGTTTCCTTACTTAAACCCTTTCATTGTCTGCCTGCCAATCTTTAATAGACTTCTTTATTTCGTCACCTTTCAAGCCTTCAAGCAGGGCCCGGTCAAGGAACTGAATATACTCTTTGTCATTTGCAAATCGTAATGCAGCAATTTGGTCAAAAGATAATTGCTTTTCTACTACATCAGACCGCGTGCCAAATAATTCAAAATACCGCAGTTTAAATTCCAGCCTGACTATCCTGTTTTGATTGCCTAATGCATAATGCTGCCTTAGCATTATAGCCAGGTATAATAAACAGAAAGTCACAATTGTAAACAAGAACCATGTTAAACTATTTTCTTCGCTCAAAATGCTATTTCTAATCCCAATAAAGATTAGTATTACTAATGCCGGAAGGAAGACAAAATGATGTGGGGCGTAGTACTTTGTATGGTTTGAATAGTTTTGCTTGCTCATAATCAAAAATATACAAAAAGTAAACCACGGTTATTTTGTTCACTTTTTTTAGGTTGCAGTTGATCTTAGCGGCGATGAAGGTTCTCTAACAAATATTGTTATAAATATTTTATCCTATGACAATTAGTATAACAAAAATAGCTGTTGGTGAAGAACACCAACAGCGGGGAAAATCACGGTGGTACATTAAGCGAATAAAGGTTACCACCGTGTAAGTTATTTAATAATTGTAAGAAACAACATTGCCATTCAGGTCATAATATATGGCGGTATTATTGGTTGATAATACTCTGAAAATCTTATCGGTAAATGAAGGTCGTTCTATTTGAATAACCTTTGTAGGAATTATATTATCTCTTTTGAATATCCCGTCCCAAATTGTTCCTGGTAATTGAGCTTTTGTTAGTGGAGTTCGGGTATCGCGTCGTTCACCATTAGCATGATAAACTGCTGTAGATCTCCATATACCATTAGTGAAAGTTGCAGTATAATCACCTTTATATTTACTCCATGTAACATTTCTGGCATTAGGATAATCTCTTAACAAGGCTGCAGCAACTTTTTTCGGCTGATGATTTTTATATTTTCCTTGTTTTGAATACTCTTTAGGGTAGGCTATTTCATTTTTATCTATATTTTTTTTGTCTTTAACTTTTTCATGGCTTTTATCCTTGTTTTTTCCATTGCCTTGTCCATGTTTATGGCCATTTCCCTGTGCTATTACACCCATAGATATTGTCAATATGGACAGTAAAAAAAATAATCGTTTCATAACTTTTTAATTTAAATTAGTTACTTATTAAACTTTAATAACCATGCCACAAAAGCCTATTATTCAGTTATTGTGATAAAACATTGTGGTAATACTATTAATGTCTGAATATAATTTGTTTCAAATTTTTCCTTCCGGGTTTGTGACACCAAAAGGGAACAAAGCAACATTATTGCAAAAAATGGGGCATTGTCATCTGCAATAAAAAACCTACATCATTAGTTATTGGAGAAACTTATTCTGTTGCTTGGGAAACAACAAAAGCGGTTGCTATGATGGCACAAACTGAACATTGAGTAGAAAAAAGTTCAATAAAAATCCAAAGTAGAAGTGTGTAATTCCGAAAAATTGTCGGGGCAGGATCAACTTTAGCCGTAAAAAGTACTTCAGCTAAGCCATCAAGAATTTTAATAAATATCACCTGTAAACCTATTGTAATTATAGGTAGCACATCGTTCAGTTATCAACATGATCTTTTTAATACTGCTCACTTTCATTAGGAAATGATTTGCTTTTTACATCAGTAATATATTGTTTTACAGCACCAGTCACCTGTTCTGCCATATTGAGGTAGGTGCGCAAAAAGCGGGGTTTAAATTCTGTATTGATGCCCAACATGTCGTGCATGACCAATACTTGTCCGCTGCAATGCATACCTGCACCAATGCCAATAGTAGGGATCTCAATACTTCCTGTAACTTCTTTTGCTAATACTGCCGGTATTTTTTCAAGTACTATGGCAAAACATCCTGCTTCCTGTAAGAGCAGTGCATCATTTTTAAGTTTGTTGGCTTCGGCTTCTTCTTTGGCCCTAACGGTATAAGTGCCAAATTTATGAATGGATTGTGGCGTTAATCCAAGGTGACCCATAACAGGGATACCTGCACTAACAATACGTTTTATACTTTCAATTACTTCTTCGCCTCCTTCAAGTTTTACAGCATGTCCGCCTGTCTCTTTCATTATCCTGACTGCAGATGCCAATGCTACTTCGCTATTAGACTGATAAGTGCCAAATGGTAAATCAACAACAACCAAAGCCCTGTTGGTGCCACGTATAACCGACGATGCATGATAAATCATTTGGTCTAGTGTGATCGGTAGGGTAGACTCATGACCCGCCATTACATTGCTTGCACTGTCGCCTACAAGAATCACATCAATACCTGCACTATCAAACAACTTTGCAAAAGAAAAATCGTAAGCAGTAATCATAGAAATTTTCTCATCATTAGATTTTAATTTCTGCAGTGTGTTAGTAGTTACTTTTTTTATGGTTGAATGGACTGACATGAGTTGTGAGTTGTGAGTTATGAGTTATGAGTTATGAGTTGTGAGTTATGAGTTATGAGTTGTGAGTTACGGGTTATGAGTTATGAGTTATGAGTTATGAGTTATGAGTTATGAGTTATGAGTTATGAGTTATGAGTTATGAGTTATGAGTTATGAGTTATGAGTTATGAGTTATGAGTTATAAGTTTACAACGTATAAAGTTATGAATGTTTTGAGAGGTTTAGGAGGTTTAAGAGGTTTTTAAAGTTCAAAAGGTTTAAAAGGTTCAAAAGGTTCAAACGTCCTCAATATATACTACACTTTGCAAATAGGCCAATAGACCAATTACCTAATAAACTAATCAACCAATTAACTAATAAACCAATAAACCTATTTCTTCATCATATCATACAGGTGCTGTATAAGTCCATCGGCTAAACCAATTTTGGGTACCATAATTTCATCTGCATCGGCCCACCGCATTACATTAATGTAGATTTGCAAAGCGGGTACAATCACATCAGCACGGTCTTCTCGTAGGTTGTATAATCTAATGCGATCTGCTACAGAGAAGGCTGAAAGTTCTTTATAATAATCTCTCAAAAGGGTAAGATCCAATGGTTTTCCTTCTTTCTTTTTGCTCATCGAAAACACTTTGTTGATGTTTCCTCCGGTTCCAATAGCTACTATTTTTTTGAATCCTTTGGTTTTTGTTTTAATAGTTTCTTTCATTTCCATCCACAAATTTTCTGCAACCTGATCTTTAAGCAAACGGATAGTTCCAATATTGAAGGATTGCTTGAAAGCTAGTTTGCCATCTGCAAAAAAAGTGAGTTCTGTGCTACCACCTCCAACATCTATATATAGATAACTATTGTTGCTGTCCATATTTTCAGCTACATGGTTTTCATAAATTATTGAGGCTTCAAGATCGCCGCTGATAATTTCAATATTTATGCCCGTTGCTGTTTTTACAGTACCTATAATTGCTGCACTATTGCTTGCATCTCTCATGGCACTTGTGGCACATGCCATTACATGATGTACATCATATACACGTAGCAAATGATGATAAGCCTGCATGGTTTCCAGAACCATATTAGTACGCTCAGGCGAAATGATTCCATTTTCAAAAACATCAAATCCTAAACGTAGGGGTACCCGAAAAAGATTAAGTTTAGTAAAAACAGGATTTGTACCCGGTGACTCGGTTACTTCTGATATAAGTAGTCTTGCGGCATTGCTACCAATGTCTATTGCGGCTAATCTCAAGGTATATATTTAGTGTAAGGTAATATTTTGTTTAGCAATCGCATCTACAATGCAAATATGTCTTGAAATGGTGAATAGTTTAATTTCTAAGCCA
The DNA here is from genome assembly GCA_031423805.1 of Segetibacter sp. Lineage (GTDB taxonomy): Bacteria > Bacteroidota > Bacteroidia > Chitinophagales > Chitinophagaceae > Segetibacter. The sequence continues at coordinate 22,224 of JANPGE010000051.1, forward strand.
TCAATTTTTCTAAAAAAATTAATAACAGTTTAATGATTTCAGGTACGTTATTGGTTTAATTTGTAAACGTAAGAAGTAATTAAATATTTGGCTTTATGGAATACGAAGTTTATGTCATCCTTTGCTTTTTGAACTTCTAGAAACATTTGTTCCTAAAATTGATTTACCCTTATCTTTATTTTTAGGAAAATATTGATAGTTGTAAATTAAATAGGAATTTTTACAGGCATTTTGGTTTAGTGCTCTATTAATTGGAAGAGTTATTAGTAAAATTTAAAAAATAAATTATCAATATTTTTATTGAAGAACTATATTATTGAATACTACATGACTTTTTAATAGATCTTTTAAGAACATAAGTATATTAACAAAAACCTATTCATTTTTTCGGAACAAAAGCTATATGAATAAAAGATTAAGAGAATTAGATTTTTTAAGAGGGATGGCGATAATTCTTGTATTATTCCGTCACCAAATCTGGCAGGAGTTTATGTATAAAATGGGTTGGATAGGTGTTGACTTGTTTTTTGTATTAAGTGGATTTTTAGTTTCAGGATTATTGTTTAGGGAGTATCAAAAGTATGGCAATGTTACACCTAAGAGATTTTTGATAAGACGTGGTTTTAAAATCTATCCGCTCTACTATTTATCTTATGTACCTTATATACCTATCATTTTACCCAACTTTAAACTTGGTGGATTTTTAGCGGATATGACATTTACTCAAAATTACCTATGGGATTTTGGGTATGCATATGCTGCAAGTTGGTCACTTGCTGTTGAAGAACATTTTTATTTTGGATTGGTCTTGGTTTTATGGCTTGGGTTGAGAAAGAATTTTATTAAACTTGAACCGCCTGCCGATTTAAAAGTATTGGGTAAAGTAGAAAAGTCTATTTTGGTAATGATGGTCTTATGTATAGTATTTAGGATTGTTAATAATCTACTTTTTCCTAATGCTATTGCAAAAAACTTAACAATGACGCATTTGAAAATAGATTCGTTGTTAGCAGGAGTGCTTGTTGCTTATTTATATCATTTTAGGATTAATTTTTTGCGACACAATTTTAATCGCTTTAAGATACCTCTTTATACTTTATCAGCAATTGGATTGGTTTGGACTCCTTTTTTAGAGCCTGCTTATTCTTTTTTTGTTAAGACAATAGGCTTTACTTTCCTATATATATCCTTCTCTACTCTATTGATATCTTTTCTGCTTAATGATAAAATTAATCAGAATTTAAATTCGGTTTTGACTAAACCCGTAGTGGATTTTATAAGCAAAGTTGGTTATTGTTCTTATTCAATTTACCTGATACACATTTACTTTGACATTATGTGGGGGAGATTTATACAGGGTAAACATTTGTTTTACATGCCGGGGCATGATTTGTTTATTAACCCAACATTTAATTTTGTTGTAACCTCGGCATTAAGCATTGGTACAGGTATGATTATGACTTATAGTATTGAAGTTTATTTTTTAAAAATTAGAGACAAATATTATCCAAGCAGATCGTCTATAACAAGAAAAATGCGTTTGCCTTCATCTTAATCTAATCTTCAAATAAATACTTTATTGAGTAACATTCCTATTTGGATAATTGCCGAAATGTTTAAGTGACTATAATTGAATTTGTCTCAATAGATACCATTTTACCTATAGGTGTTGTAAATTCATCAAGTCCAAAACTATTTAAAATCTTAATTAGTTCTCCAGCCGATTTTTCAGAAACTGAAATGAGCAGACCTCCATTAGTTTGTGGATCGGGTAGGGTGTTAATAGCTTCTTCGTAATTAATATGTGGGCTGAATTTTGCTTTATGACCATAACTACTCCAGTTGCGAACGGTGCCCCCCGGTACACATTTTTGAGTCAGATAACCTTTTACACCTTGAGCAAACAGTATTTTGTCATATTCCAGTTGAGCTGTAAGACCGCTGCCTTCTGCCATTTCTATTAAGTGACCCATAAGGCCAAAACCTGTAACATCAGTCATTGCATTTACCCCTTTAATTTTACCTATTGCTTCACCTACTTTGTTCAAGGTAGTCATTTGTTGTACCATTATCTTCAAATGTTCAGGAAGCAAAAGGTCTCTTTTTTGGGCTGTTGAAAGTATGCCCACACCCAATTTTTTGGTTATAAAAAGTACGTCTCCTTCTTTGGCAGTATTGTTTTGTTTGAGATGATTGATGTCAACAAGTCCATTTACAGCCAACCCAAACATGGGTTCTATTGTATCTATACTGTGACCACCGGCCAGAGGTATACCTGCTTCTGCACAGATGCTTCTGCTGCCTTCTATTACCCGACGGGCAACATCGGGTGGAATTTTGTTGATAGGCCAACCTAAAACAGCAATCGCAAGTATTGGTTTACCACCCATTGCATAAACATCGCTTATAGCGTTAGCGCTTGCTATGCGGCCAAAGTCAAATGGGTCATCAACTATTGGCATGAAGAAATCGGTAGTACTGATGAGTGCCTGACCATTGCCCAAATCGTATACTGCTGCATCGTCTTTACTATGGTTGCCAACTAAAAGATTTTTGTGGTCAGGTTGAGCAAAATTGCTTTTTAAAATTTCGTCAAGTAGCTGTGGCGCTATTTTACAACCACATCCAGCACCGTGAGAAAATTGAGTAAGTTTTATAGTTTCAGACATTTGTTGTTGTTTCGTGTTGTATAATTTTGTTGGCAATTGTTATAGGATCTACAGTGTTATGCTCAATTTCAGTACATAATGCCTCCCAGCCTTCGCGGTTTTGTAATCCCTTCTTATACATCTTGTCATAATAGAAAAGTAATATTCTGAAGGCTTCTGTAATGTTATTTTCAAGTAAGAAGTTGATTGATGTTTTAGTTTCCAATCCACCAAGTCTTTTCTTTATGCGCATAATGGCATTAACCAGTTTCTCTTTTTCTCCTTTGCCATAATGTTCCGATATAAATTTTAATCTTTCTTCAAAGGGTATTTGAAGAAAAAGTAAAGATTTGGAGCGCATTTGCTTCCACATTTCCAATGGGATATTTACAAGACCTATTCGTTGACTTTCATCTTCAAGATAAATAGTTTGGGAGCCTTGAGAAGTATCAGATAAATATCCTTTTTGCAAGGAAAATAGCTCGACTGCCAGTTTGTTTTCAAACATTTCCTGTGAAGGTTGTACGGGCATATTGATTCCTCCAAAAGCTGAACCTTTATGATTAGCCAGGCCTTCAAGGTCTATGACTGCCATTGATTTTTTTTGCATGGCTGCCAATACCTCCGTCTTGCCACTTCCGGTATATCCACCAATTATTTTAAATTGGTATTCATTTTTAAATTGTGCTAACACCCATTGTCTAAATGTCTTATAACCTCCCGTAAGTGTGTACACCTTAAAACCATAAAGATCCAACAACCACGCTACCCCTGCACTTCGCATGCCACCTCGCCAGCAATGTAATAAAACAATTTTATCCTCATTTTTAATTATTGCTTCAGCATCTTCAACCATTCTAACCATCCTGACCCCAAAATATTCCAATCCCTTTTTTATTGCCTTCTCCCGGCTTTCTTGTTTGTAAAGTGTTCCTACTACTTTCCTTTCTTCATCGGTAAATAATGGAAAAGAATAAGCGTTGGGTATATGTGCATGTAAATATTCATCGGGTGATCGAACATCCAAAATCGGATATTTTCCAGAAAGCTCAATAAATTCTTCGATAGAGATTTTTTTCACTGACATTCAAACACAAACCTACATTAAACAATGATTATCCTTTTTTAATTTTTTATGAAAATTTTTATGATTGCATATAATGTTCCTATTGCATTTGTATCTTTAAAATAATTAAATTTAAAAATGATCAATTATACCATAAATATTGGAGTTGTAGAAGAGTTGCAAATGTTGAAGGATATGCCAGAACTAAATCGTATTTTTTCAAAAGCAAAAAGTACTGTTATACAAGGAGGTACAGTAGCTATAAACCGAACCAATTCTGATGGAAGCATTTACACTACAGATGAAATTTCTTCTGAAGCAGATCTGAAAGCTTATCAGGAAAAGATATTTAAATACCTGAGTTAAGGGCTATTTTATATTGAACACTATTACAAAAACTATTCTATCTTACCCATATCTTTAATAGCTTTATTTTTAATGAAACCACTTAGTCCAATTGTTCCATCAGGATTTTCTACGGTTACGTAACTCCATTTTTTAGACTTATTTGTGATGCGTATGGTCATTTGTTTCATTAAATACGCTAATACAGGTGCATCCATATTTGGGCTTGTTCGCATTTCAATTTCACCATCATTTACTACCCAAACTTCATTTGCAGTTTCAAATTCCTGACTACTTATAGATTTCAGATATTTAGCCCTGGAAGCCGTATCTTTTGTATTATAGATTTTATCGTTATTTTTTGGAATAATGATTTCTGTATTTTTAATTTTATCTACTGTAGGGTTTACTATTGGTATAGTATCAGTAGTTTCATTATTTTCAATAACCTGCACCACTTCGGTACTAGCGGTATCCGTTACAGGTGATGATGGATTTTGATTGGGTTGTTCAACAACAGGTATTTCCTGATTTGATTTTTCTATTTGTACTTTAGGTTGAGTTGAGATTGCAATATTCTCATTGTCTGAATTGGTTGGTTCTTTTTTTATGTTATTTGTATTATTAGAACCTGTGTTATTGGTTTGATAATTTGGTATATACTTTTTATTTTTTCTCGTTGGATCCGCAGCTAGAATTTTACCAATCGAATCTTGTTTCTTTCTAAACATTGAATCTGATTTACCAAAACCAAAATCATGACCAGACATATAACTACCAGTAGAAGTTATAGGTTCTGGACCTTTGTCTTTTAAATCTATTTCAACCAATGACGGGGACATCAATGTCATAGTAGTTATTCCTTTATAATCTCCTAATACCCCTTTTATGCTGACCTTCTTATTTAAGTAATATTTTTCAGGATCTTCTGGAAAATTTTTTCGATCTGCACTATCAATACGAATCATAAGCATATGTAACGGGCTAGAGTCGTAAACATTTAAAAAAGTTGGTTTGGTAATAACATTCTTCAAGTAATTGCCGGCATATATTCTGCCGGTAATAGTTACTGTATCTCCTGTATATTTTGGAACAAGTGGTCTGTTATCTGGTTGGGCAATACTATTTGTCAACTGTAGCAATATGATAGCCAACAATATTAATCTTCTCATATAGGTAATGCAGATTTGCATATTAATTTTACAATTTAAGAACATGGATAATGTTTTGATTTTGACTAAGCACCCAATCTCAATATTCAAAGATAATGGTTGAAGTGCTTAAAACTAATCAGTGATTAATTTATGTTTATAAATAGTGGGAAATTGTATAAATATCAGCTTTAGAATCGTAAAAATTTGTATATTTAATATCAATATGCTTTGCATTATAGTAAATTTTGTAATTGTTATTCTATTTGTTCATTGTATTCAATACCCATGGAGTTCCGGTACTTGTAAATTTACTATGCCCAATATTGTGTTCATAGATTCTTCTTTGTAAATCTG
>JANPGE010000052.1:0-13466 GCA_031423805.1 Segetibacter sp.
TACGAATCGCTTCTTGTCTTTGTTCATACTCATTCATAATGATTTTATGTGAGTATCAACATTTTATGTCAAAGAACTATGAAAACTGTTACCTATGTTCTGCTACACTAAAAAGTGTAACCTATGTATTGCTATTTATCATCTAATATCTAACATCAGACATCAGACATCAGACATCAGACATCTTACATCAGACATCTTACATCAGACATCTTACATCTGACATCTTACATCAGCCATCAGACATCCCCCATCAGCCATCAGACATCCCCCATCACTTCTTCCCTCTTCTCGTTATTGGTTTTCCGTATTTCTTTTTCATTTTGTCGCGGCGGCTAACTTTTGTGTTGGTTCGGCTGTTTTTGGCTGATTTTTCGTGAAAGGCAGGGCCACGTTCTTCTTTTTTGGGAACTTTTAGCTGTATTTCTTTTACATACACTTTTGGCTTTTCATCTTCAGTAAGCAAGTCAGAAATCTCGAGATCGTCGGGTAACGGTATCGTCAGTATCTCCCTGTTCATAAGGGTTTCTATGTCTTCACGGGCTGCTTTTTCTCTTGGCGTAATAAAACTGATCGCAATACCTTTTTTGTCTGCACGACCGGTACGGCCAATGCGATGTATGTAATTTTCAGGTACCGGTGGAAGGTCAAAATTTATAACATGTGTTACTTCGGCTACATCTATACCCCGGGCTACTATATCTGTTGCTATGATAAAACGGTAAGTTCCGTCCTTAAACTGTTTAACAGTATTGAATCTGTGGTTCTGTTCTTTGTTGGAATGTATAACATTGGCCTGACCGGCATATTCGTTTTCCAATTGCTCAAATACTTCATCTGCTATTTTTTTGGAGGCTGTAAATACCAACAATTTGGTCATGCTCTTATCCTGCGACAGCAGCAATTTTAGCAAATTTATTTTGGTATAAAAATTTGGAACTTCATAAGCCGATTGTATAATGTTTTCTACCGGAGTGCCTGATGGTGCAGCTTCTATCTTTACAGGGTTATCAAAAAATTCATTGATCAGGTCTTCCACTTCGGGTATAAGTGTTGCAGAAAACAAGAGGTTTTGCCTGTTGGGTGGCAATAAATCAAGTATGTTTTTGAGTTGAGTCCTAAATCCAAGGTTAAGCATTTCATCCATTTCATCTATCACAAGTTTTTTTATGCTTTTCACCTTGAATGCACCGGCCATAGCCAAATCAAACAGGCGGCCGGGAGTCGCAACCAAAACATCTAATCCATTTTGCAACTCCAGCTTTTGTGTATTGATATTGGCACCACCATATACTCCTATAACATTCAAACTAAGGTAAGTGCTTAGTTTTTTTACTGATTCTACCACCTGCGCTACCAATTCACGGGTGGGTACCACCACTAATATTTGCGGGTTTTTTTCTTTGGAATATTTCCATTGGTTGAGTAACGGGAGCAAATAAGCCAATGTTTTACCCGTGCCGGTTTGTGCTATACCACATACATCTGCGCCACTCATTACTACAGAGTAGGTTTTCTGCTGAATAGTTGTTGGTGTTGTGTAACCCAAATCTGCAAGGGCATTTAAAAGGTATTTGTTGAGATTGTAATCTTTGAACTGCATGTAATTATATAATAGAAGGCAAAGGTGGGATTTTAATGTTTAATGTTTGGTTTAGAGTTTAAGAGGTTTAAGTGGTTCAAAGGGTTCAAGAGGTTTTAAGTATTTGTAATTCCTAATTCCCCATTTCTAATTCTTTTGCCCCGGCTTTTATAGCTCTGTGGAGGCATCGTTGTGTCACACGTCTGGAGGGTTGTGCTGCTATTGGACTTTTTCCACTATTTGCTCTTCAAACCACAGAGGGCACAAAAGGAAGTCCGCATAGAGAAAAAAGGTAACGCGAATTGAATTTGGTCGCCCATATGCCGTCAGGCATAAAATATCGGTAGCAACAAGGTGTAACCAAAAATTACAAGTCCCGCCTGACGGCACTGCGCTTACTTGCCCGTCATTGCGAACGAAGTGAAGCAATCTGCTGATTAAATTTGATCGTCATTTTACACTATCAGCAGATTGCTTCGTCCTCGTGCCTCCTCATCGCAATGACGGCGAACATTTCCCTTAAAAATGCAAAATCCCCGCTGATGCAATCAGGGGGGGTATTATTGAGAACATAATGTAAGAAAATGGCAATGTAACAGGATGTAGTAACCCTACCGAGAGTAGGTTGCCGTTATGTAACTGGATACAGTGCCATAACCGACACTCTTTTCCTGAAAGGGTAGAAAAAATAATATGGGAAAATGGGGGACTTGTGCGGTTTGGGTTAATATTGCAACCATATTATTTATACCATGAATAAATTGTACGCTTCGCTAAAAGGGATTTGCTTTTTGATGTTGATGATGTGTTGGGGGGTGGGGTTTGGGCAGCCGGGTACATTAGATGCTTCTTTTGGAAATAGTGGGATTGCTACCGTTGCGTTTGATAGTTCAAGCACCGAAGCCTATTGTTCGGCACAACAGGCGGATGGAAAAAGCATCATTGCTGGAAGTTCAATTGACTCTGTGAAAAATAAATTTGTAATATCGAGGCTTAATGTTGATGGTACCCTTGATAGTTCTTTTGGAATTTTTGGAAAAAAAACATTGAACTTTCCAATTAGCATAAATAATTACGCTAATGCTGTCGCTATTCAAACAGATGGAAAAATAGTAATTGGAGGAAGCGGAAAGGAACAAACAACTTTTTCACAACAGTTTTTATTGATAAGATTGAATATCACCGGCTCTCTTGACAGCACTTTTGGAAATGATGGAGTTGTTTACACTAACCCAGGTTATCGCTTTTCAAGCATTCAAAGAATTATCGCAAAACCAAACGGGAAAATTTTAGTATGCGGATTTGATGATCCCAGAACGCCAACTTATAGCATACGAATGTGTTTAGGGCAATACAATTCAAACGGTACTCTTGATAGTTCATTTGGGATTAATGGCATTGCTAATATAGTTACTCCCTATATAGATACTCGTAGTTATGCTATGGTATTTACTTCTCAAAATAAAATACTTCTAGCTGGTAGAGTTTGTTTAGATGGGAATTGTCAAAATGCGGATTTTGCTATAGTTCGATTTTTAAATAATGGATTAGTCGATAGCACATTTGGAACGAATGGTTTAGTGTCTGCAAATGTTATAGACAGCGTCGATGGGGGTTGTTCAGTCGCAATTCAAAGCGATGATAAAATTGTGATGGCAGGTTTTGGAAATTCTTCTCTTGGTATGATACGTTATAAACCTGATGGTATAACTGATTCTACATTTGGTATAAATGGCAAGGTTCTGATGAATGGTGTTGCTTTTCCCCAAATTCATATTTTATCCAACGGAAAAATATTAGTAACAACGACAGAATCCCACGTTCCTGGCACTCCTGGAAATTTCAAATTGATAGAATATAATAATGATGGAACAATTAATAATGGTTTTGGAAATATTGGAACTGTTGTAACAACGCTACCGGGTATAAATGCAAGTGGTCAAACCTCACTCATACAAACGGATGGGAAGATCGTAGTCGCCGGAAATACAACCATAAATTCTAAAAGTAATTTTGTAATAGCCCGCTACAATCTTACAACCCTCCCCCTTCACCTCCTCACCTTCACCGCCAAAAGAGCCAACAACACCAACCTGCTCAACTGGACAACCGCACAAGAGGTCAACACCGACCGGTTTGAGATAGAAAGAAGCAGCAACAGTAGGGAGTTTAGCAAGTTAGGGGTTGTAAAAGCAGGTAACACCACTTATACTTTCACAGATAACAATCCACTCAAAGGGGTAAATTATTACCGTTTGAAAATGATGGATAAAGACGGCCAATTTACCTACAGCCCCATCCGATCGTTAACAATTAATAATTCACAATTAACAATTGCAATTTTCCCCAACCCCGCCCACAACAAACTGCAATTGCAAATAGAAAGTGATAAAAAAGTTGCTTTGAAAATGGACATCATCACCCAGGATGGAAAGGTTGTTTTGAGCAGCAACATATCCGCAGTGGAAGGTTCCATGTTGCACAGCATCAACATTGCAGCATTGCAGAGTGGTACTTACTTTTTGCGGGCTACTTCCGGGAATGGTGAGCAGAGTGTGGTGAAGTTTGAGAAGTTGTAGAGCAGCCCGTCATTGCGAGGAGGCACGACGAAGCAATCCGCTGACTGATATACAAGACACTCTATTTTAAGCAGCAGATTGCTTCACTTCGTTCGCAATGACGGGAAAAAGCCCAATAGCATTACCACATTTGAACGGAGCGTCGCCAATGAAGCCCAATCACGGAACAAAAGCCGGGGCAATAAGAATTATACAATTCAGTTTTGCACCGGACTTACTTTCTCTTTACTTTTATCGCCTATGTCACTTTTCATCGCATCACTAAATTCAGGTAGCAATGGCAACTGTTACTATATCGGTAACCATACAGAAGCTGTGTTGGTTGATGCGGGTCTATCGTGCAGGGAGATAGACAGAAGAATGCATAGGCTTGGTCTTAGCATGAATAAAGTAAAAGCCATTTTTATTTCACATGAACATACTGACCACGTTAGTGGTATCAACAGCATTTGTAAGAAACACAAAACACCCATTTATGCTACCCTTGCTACCTTAAAAAACAGCAGGGTATTCATAGACCCACAACTCATAAACACATTTGTAGCAAATGAACCTGTTACCATAGGAGAGCTAACTATTCTGCCATTTAAAAAATATCATGATGCAGATGATCCGCATAGCTTCATAGTAAAGAATCATTCAATTACTATTGGTGTTTTTACAGACCTGGGTGTTGTATGTGATAAGCTTGTTCATCATTTTAAACAATGCCATGCGGCCTTTCTTGAATCTAATTATGATGAAGAAATGTTGGCGAATGGTGGTTATCCTTTTTTTCTGAAAAAGCGTATTACAGGTGGTTTGGGACATCTTAGCAATTCTGTTGCGTTGAAATTATTTACAACCCACAGGCCACCTTTTTTGAGCTATCTTATTTTATCTCATCTTTCTAAAAACAATAACTGTCCTAAACTTGTTCATGAACTCTTTAGCAAACATGCAGGTAGTACACAGATAACTGTTGCATCCCGTGATGAAGAAACTAAACTGTTTGAAATAATCGCGGATACGCTGCCGCAAACAGCTACTGTAAAAAGGCGGATAATTGTTGAAAAGCCTTTACAAATGGAACTTTTTTAATTAAGCCAATCTTCTCTAGAAAGGCAATCCTATCGCCAGATTATAAATCATGTTTTGATTGCGCCATTCGCTGCTACTAAAGTTAATTTGGTTGATTACATTTTGTTGTCCATCGGGTAACCACGGCTTGCGCAATGGGATGGCCACATCAAGCCTTAACAGAAGAATAGTAAGGTCTATTCTAAAACCTATTCCTGCATCTATTGCCAGTTGTTTTAAGAAGTTGTTTGAAAACTTACCACCGGGTTGGTCTGCGTTATCGTTAAACAGCCAAATATTACCCGCATCTACAAATGCTGCCCCATCTAATATACTTACAAGGTTGGTCCTGAACTCTGAATTCATTTCCAGTTTTATGTCGCCTGTCATATCGGGGAAGAAGCCTTTTGCACCTACATTTTGACCACCATAAAAAATACCCGGGCCAACAGACCTGCTTCTGAAACCACGCAGGCTGTTATTGCCGCCTACAAAAAATTGCTTTACAAAAGGGAGTATAGCAGAATTGCCGTAGGGCACACCAACACCCATAATGATACGGTTAGCCCATTGGCTTTTAGTGCCAACTCCAAGATAATATCGTGTGTCAAACTCGGTCTTTATATATTGGCTAAATGGTGACCCAAAAAGAGAAACCCGCTTGCCATTTTTGATATCGGCGCCACTAATAAGCCCGGCTATATTACCCGAAAGATCAAGCAAGCCGTTGAAGTATAAACCGGAAGCATTTTTTTCGCTATTGACAAGTTGGTTGTAGTTGAAATTGTAAGTAGAGCCAATAGTAAACTGTTGGTCTATGGTGCGCTGCAAAATAGGATTGTCCTGAACCGAAGTTTTATAATCTGTAGTTACATTTAACGGCTGCACATAGTTGATAGAAATAGGATTGAGTGTATGTTCTTTTCTTGCACTTTCTTTCCATATGTAGCCAAAGTTGAACTTGTAAGAATTGAGCGAATATAATTTTTGTCTTTCCAAAATATCGTAGCCAATCTGAAGATTGGTTCGGGGAACAAAAGAACCCGCAGTATTAAACTTAAAAAAGGGAATGACAAACCGGGGAAATGTCAGATTGACTTCAGCACCGTAGCGTAAAGTATTGTAGCCGCTAAATTGTCCGCTGTATTGGACTTCTGTACCAAAATAAACTTTGGCGCTTAATAGTTCTGCTGCACCAAAAGTGTTTCGGTTTTGCCATCTTACCGTAAGTTCAGAACCGGTAACATTGTTAGATTTGGTAAGGCCCCCAATTTCTGCACTGATATGTTTTTTAGGTAATGGGGTAAGGTAATAAAATGAGTTCAGTTTAAACGTATCCGGTACAATTTCAAAACGGTTTTTTACAAACTTAAAAGTGCCAAGATTAATCAACCTGTTGAGCGAAAGATTATGATCTGTACGGTTATACAAATCACCCGGCTTAAACCGCATCATTTGTTCAAACAACAACGGTTTAAACATTTTATTACGGTCTATAACATAATAATTTTTATAAAAAACAGAATCAACTTTCAGGGTGTCTTTAGCCGCGGTATTAAGATTGTAGTTACTGTAAATGAAAACATTGTTTATAACGAATTGACGCTTTGCAATATTTGGCATTTCAGGTTTGTATTGAACATATAGATTTGTAAGAGTATTGCCTATTGTGCTATCTACCAGAATTACCAAATCTTCAGGATTGAAAAAATAAAACCCTCTTTCTTTTAAATTAGCATCTATCCGAACACGTTCTCCCTTAACTACATCTAATATAAATGGATCCCCTTTTTTTAAAAATGTTTTAGGAGAAATTTCCCGGATAATTTGGCTGATGATGCTGCTATCATCCGGAAATTTTACATCATTGATTTTATATTGTGTGCCTGCAATTGATTCATATTTTGCGGAAGCAAATTTTCTTTTCACAATAGTATCACCCGTAACTTTTGCATGAAAAAAACCTTTGTTTTCAAGGGTATTTACGAGTATTTCAATATTTCTATCTAAACTAACCTGACTAAGCAGCACAGGCGGTTCGCCATTATTTCTTAAAAACTTGTTGACGAAATTATTCTTCTTCCCAGCCATATTATATAGCCCTAGCTTAAACCTGATGCCTAATAATTTGGAATTTGGTTTTGGTCTCAATAACCCATTTAAATCCTCTTCCAGTTCTTTATTGTATTTTTTGGGTGCTGTAGATTTTTGCAGTTTCAACGACGCTCCTGTGTATAATGCATCTCCTACCGGAACATACTTGGTAGGGTTACAGGCAATAAAAAATACAATCCAAAATACTGTAAAGAATGCTTGTTTAAAACTAAAACTAAAAAAATTATTTTGCATTGGTTGAATCTTTAGCCGTGTAGTAAATTAGTTTTCTATCATCAGCTATTACGCCTTTTTCAATAAATGCAACGGGTGTTTTTTCCTCATTATTTTGAGGCAGATGTGCAGCACTAGGTGGATTATTTTCTTTACTCTTTTTCTTATCTGAATTAGTTTGGTTGTCAGTCTTTTTTTTACGTAGCAAATCTTTAATTTTATTGTAGTCAGCAGAGATGATAAATTTTAAACCTGTCTCTACCACCTGACCTTCTAATACATAATCGTAATCATTTTTTCTATAGCCCCTTAACAAATAACTTCCATCCTGTGCCAGGTTGTAATCGATGGTAAGGTTACCTATAAGGTTTGCACCGGTCTGCTTTCCTTGTTGAGGACCTTCTAACTTATAGTTGCTTCCAACACTTACTTTCAGGCGATCATTCAACAATCTTTTAGACAGAGATACATTGAAATCTGTGCGGTCTTTTCGTTGACCTGTGCTATAGTCTTCTTCTGAATTTAAATCAAAGTTTATATCAACACCGGCAATTAGATCGGTAGCAAGTTTGTTGAGTTGTTCAGTAAGTATTTTACTCACACTTTGTTTTGCATAAGTTGTTGCGTTAAATCCACCACCACTACCGCTGCTTTGAAATGGATTGTCTGATACAAACCTATTGAGGAGCAATAAAGCAAAAACCTGTTTGTTCAATTCAGAAGGTTCAGACTTAATTTGATCAAGTCGTGTATTTACTGTAGAAAGCACTTCATTGTTTACGCGGAGATTTCCTTCTTTAGGCAGATCAATATCAAAGGTGAGGTCAGGTTTCATTAGTTCGCCTTTTACATTTAGCTTAACATTAAAAGGCAATTTTTGCTGATAATACCCTTTTTGAGAAGGATCAGAAATTTGATTTATGACAAGTTCAATAGGTGAAGTATTGGCTATATAAATTGCTGTAATGTCAATCTGTGCTGTGGTTGGTTCTCCTATCCAGATTATTTTGCTTCCTTTACTAATGTCAAATTTTCGGCGAATAAAATTGAATGACAATTCATACCCACCTGATTCAATTTCGTAAGTACCTGTAAGTGTAATTTTACCACTTGGGTCTATACCGCCCGTTAATGAAGCTTCACCTTTCAATCTAAGGAAGTCGCCATTGGCTTCATCAATAATTATATTAAAAGCTGCTTCCTTAGATACCTCAATGTTTGTAGAAACATCAAAACCTATTATTGAACTTTTATTAAATGATGAATCATATTTTGCTACAACTGATCTGAAAATAGAATCGTTGCCGGGAGCATCCATATCAACAAATTGGATAACCCCTTTTCTTTCTACAACACTCGCCTCGGCTTGTGGTATAACTATGCTTAGATTGGTATTATCATTTACTTTAAATGTACCATCAACTATTGGCGCCGTTTCTGTACCGCTGATGGATAAATTGGTATTAAAATACAGTTGACCATAATAGAGGTTGCCTTGTCTTTTTGTTGTATTTATTGCCCTGAAGTTTCTTGCATGTACATTTAGAGCAAAGTTGTAATTGAAAAAATTATTTGTAGCGGCTAATCCATTAATTACAAGTTTGTTATTTGCAGAATCTTTTATAGTAAATGAATCAAACAGAATTCCATCATTGTCTACCATAATTGTTTCATCGTCAATTTTGAAAGTACTGCCCAGCATTACTACATTGAAGGATGTTTTATTGAAACTTATTCCACCATTAAATACCGGTGCAGCAGCAGTACCGCTTATATCTACAGTGCCGGTAAGGTTTCCTGTAGATTGGTTTATTGTTCCAAGACTAAATGTTTCTATGGTTTTAAATGGTAAATGCTTAATGTTGAGTTTAAACTTGAAATTGCTGTTGTTACCAGGCTTTAGAAAGTAATCTCCCGTCAAATTAATATCATTTCCTCTGCCCGATATTGTGACATTGGTAGCAAAAACATTTTGTGTGTTGTTATTCACTTTAATATTCAGGTCGCCGATTGTATCTCTTTTAAATGAAAAATTATTAAGCGTAAGATCAGTTACAAAATTGGGTTGCTTCACAATATCTCTAACCACAACATTACCATTAAGCAATCCACTCACCGGCAATGAATCAGAAAGCGCAAAAGCACTCAATGTAGCAATCTGAAAATTTTGAAAGTCTATTGTCAACGGGCTTTCTAGTAATTGGTTATTACTATTGATGATAAGATGTTGATTTCCCTGACTTAGATTAAAATTTTGAGCATTAACCAGGGTAGTACCAAAACGGATTTTATTATCAGTATTTATTGTCCATGAATTATAATTCAACAATAAACTGTCTGGACGTAATGACAATGCAAAAATATTATTCATTTCCTGCGATAGCAGGCCATTTATTCTATACTTGTTTATACCGGGCTTATCTTTTATGAGCAACCCAAAGTCAATCATGTTATTGGCAAGTGTTGCTGCAATACTTGTATTGTACAATGCTATACTTGTTCCACTCTTTACCCCATTTACCAAAGCAACAATTGCAAGCTTATTACCTTTTGTGTCAGCAGTCATATTTATGTTGTCAATTGCATTTGTGCCATATAGAACATAAGGTACTTTTAAGTTAGCTTCTACACCTTTGGTTGATGAAAATGAAGAGGAGAAAGTAAGCGCATCAAAACGTTTAAGTTCGGGTAAAAATCCATGCAAAGTCGGATGGTCGATGACTGTTGCTTTTATTGCAAAGTCATAAGGGCTAACAGGTTTGATTGTGGTCGCTGTATTGATTTTATAATAGGGCTGTATAGATTGAATCAGAATGTCTCCAAGCTGTTCAAGCTTATACTGACCTTGTATAGTAGCATTTACAAAATCTGTTTTCAGCCCAATGATTTGTTCATTATTTTTGTGTGTTGCAGTTAGTGTTACCGAATCTATTTCTATTCGTTGACCATTCATAACTAAAACAGAATTAATTACATTTACCTCACCATTCAATGCAGCCATGTTGAATTGAGGAACATTTGCTGTAAGCCTTCCACGATAATAAATCGGATCGGGTGTAAGATGGAGTTGTTGTGTCTTAATGCTATCAATATTTGCCTCAACAATAAAGCCCTGAACCTTGGTTCCTATACCACCTTTTGCGGATAAACTCAAATGTATGTTAGGGTCTTTTATTGCAGCATTTGCAGAGAATTTTTGATTTGAAATTGTTGCATCAATTTGCATATTCCTGTAAGTATACTTTTTAATATCAGCTGCTATCAATGTTCCTTTTATTGAGGCATTTGTTGTTTTGGGATCATAACCTTTTCCGCTGATTTTAAATGAACCCGAGATTACACCAACATTTGCCTGTTGTTGTAATAATGCCCCAACATTTAATTGGGATGTGGAAAGAGTTGCATTGTAACGGGCATTTATTTTATCCGCAGCATTACTAACTATACCATTAACTGTAGCAGATCCTAGTGAAGTGTTTAAGCCAAGATTGGCAATAAGATTATTCAGGCCACCCTTAATCGTTCCTGTCAGTGTTGATGTTTCAGGAATAGTGATGTTGGCAGGTATAGAACCCTTTGGAGCAAAAGAAAATATATCACTGCGACCAACCGATAATCGTTTAATATTCAGGTTAGCAGTAGCATTTTTGGCATCCATTGAATTACTAATGGTCCCATTTATATTTGCTACAACATTTCCCAGACCATGAAATTCAAATTTGTCAATCGCAAGGTTGTTTATACTGCCCCTTACCCTGCTGTTTACAAAGAGTTTTGTTTCTGGGTTTTTGAATGCAGGTTGTGTTGCTAAAACTGGTACAAAAGTTAGCAGGTCTTTTACCTGCAGATAACTATTATCAAGAGACACATCTAATTCAAGCAGGTTCATTTCTTTTTGTATTGCTGCAAGAGAGGGATATTTTAATGTTGCGCTTCTTTTAATTTCTGAACCAGGAGTTTTGATAAATAGATTTTGAATAGATGCTCCCTTGTCATGATACAATATAGAAGCCTGAAGCTTATTTAATTGGAAACCGCTCTTTTCTTTCATTTTTCCTTCTACTATTTCTGTAGCTATAGTATCATTGTGCATTTTAAAATTGCTGGAATGAAGGGTTAACTCCTTTAATCCAAGGTGTGCATAATCCATACCTTTTGAGAGGCGTGGTTGTGTATTGTCATCAAAATTGAAGTTGTTGTTATTAAGCTTTATAGAACCAAGAGAAACCTTCCATGGCATTGCCTCGGTAGTAATTTCATTGCCTGATTGTGTTGTTAATGTGGCTACAGGGGTAGCACTTGATTTATTTATCGAGAGAAATCCATATAAATTATTCAGTTCAATATCCCGAATATTAACTGTTGATCTTTTGAGATCAAATTCTTCAGGATGTATGGTTAATTCAGTAAACGATATGTTACTTGTTAACGCTGATTCTTCATTGCTATAATTAACAACAACATTTTTAAAAAGAGTAGCGCCGTTTGTAAAATTGATAAAGGCGGGGTTTTCATTTGTTACTAAAGAATCCGGGTTTGTATTTACTACAGTTAACGCAATAGGTTTACGTTGTTTTATGGTTCCTTTAATCCCATCAATGACAATAGATGGTACATCATATTTTAAATGGGCAAGATCAATTGTTTTTATTCGGGTATCAAAATGAGTAAGGTATAAATCAACATCATTTCCAGTTACAACATCATTATAGACAAGTCGTGTTTTATCAACAATTATTTTGTTAATCGCTAATTGTATAGCACTTGTATCGGTAACCGTGGAAGGAGAAGCAAAAGCATCAATAATAAATTGAAAATTAAATGTTGTATGAGGTAATTGCCTTTTTACTTTAGCTGTAATCCCATTTAAATTAATTTCATTGATCTGTATTTCACTTTTAATAAGCTTATACATATCAATGTCAACTTTTAGCTGATGACCTGCTATTAATGTATCGTTTGACTTGTCGCCTATAAATACACCCTCCAATACCAACATCTTTGGAAAATCTATATCAAGCCGATTTATCTGTACACGTGTTTTTAACTTCTTTTCGAGAAATGAAACAATTTTTTTTCTACCAAAATTTTGAACAGGAGCCGTTTGAATAAGTATCAATACCAAAGTGATTAATACAACCAATGATAGTAAAAAGTATAAAAAAACTTTTCCAATCCTGAACAAAATAGATCTCTCCCTGATTGATTTAATTTTAATAGTTTCCATTCTCTTAAAACAATATTTGCATATATACTGAATTATGTATAAAACAAATTATGAACCATAAAGTTTTAGTCAATGATTCGAATGAAATTCATTTACCTAACGGATAAAATCAAATGTATGTAGAAACTATTCCCCATAGACCTATTGAAATTCACAATTGAAGGTTTGCTATTATTTAATCCACTAGGTAATAGACTACTTCTTCCCCTTACCTATTAGCCAAAAGATTAAGCCTACAATCACAACAACCATTAAAATTCCGACCCATACCCCGGCTTTAAAAATATCACCAATAATTTGACAGCCCGGTAGAAAAACAATAACAAATGATAAAACTGATAAGGTGGTTAAATTTTTCATAATTAAGGTTTAAAATAATCCTATAGAAAAAGCAGGCCGTATGAGTTTTCTACAAAAAATATATAACCAACATTTGTTATTATTTATAATAGAGGATTTAGAATCTATACAATTGCCCAATTATATTATCACTACGGCTTGTTATGGGAAATTAGTTCTACATGATAATTGAAAATCATTTTGCACGATAAGTTTTTGTAACTTCATAGTACAAAAGATGAATGGCATTGTTTTTTGTAAAATGTTTTAAAATGAGCAATAAAAAATATCATTAAACAATTAAAATCTATCGTTATGAATTCAGGATCCAAAGTACTATTAGGAGTTTTAG
>JANPGE010000053.1:0-26393 GCA_031423805.1 Segetibacter sp.
TGGTGGTAAGCTAAAACAATATTCGATTGAAGTTGACCCGAACAAATTGCAATCTTACAATATCAGCATCAACGATATTTTTAAGGCGCTTGAAAGCAACAATCAAAATACCGGTGGCACCTACATAGAAAAAGGTGCTACAGTTCTTTACATCCGCAGCGAAGGATTAATCGGCAGTTTAGATGACATCAGAAATATTGCTATCAAAAGTACCAGCAATGGAACGCCATTATTCATAAGGGATGTAGCAGACATTAAAACCGGCTATGCCACAAGATATGGCGCCATGTGTTATAACGACAAAGGCGAAGTGTCGGGTGCTGTGGTTATGATGCTGAAAGGTGCCAACAGCAGCGAAGTCATTAAAAATGTAAAAGAGCGCATTCTTCAAATTCAAAAAACACTCCCTGAAGGCGTGGTAATCGAAGCATTTTTAGACCGTACCAAAATGGTAAACAACGCCATTGGAACTGTTGAAAAAAACCTGGCCGAAGGTGCATTGATTGTAATATTTGTTTTAGTTGTTTTCTTAGGTAACCTTAGGGCAGGCTTATTGTTGGCGTCTGTAATTCCGTTAGCCATGCTTTTTGCAATTATTATGATGAACCTGTTTGGCGTAAGTGGTAACCTAATGAGTTTGGGCGCATTAGACTTTGGATTAATTGTAGATGGTGCCGTAATCATTGTGGAGGCAGTAATGCACCGTTTAAGACACAGCAAGCATTTTGCCAATGTAAAACAACTTGGTCAAAAAGAAATGGATGCAGAAGTGAACCAGTCTGCAAGCAAAATGATGAACAGCGCAGTCTTTGGCCAAATCATCATCCTTGTGGTGTATTTACCCATTTTTACCTTACAAGGCATTGAGGGTAAAATGTTTAAACCAATGGCACAGACTGTGGCGTTTGCTTTATTGGGCGCCTTTATTTTATCACTCACCTACATCCCCATGATGAGTGCCCTTTTTCTTAGTAAAAAAATAAAACACAAACCGAACCTCTCTGACAGGTTGATGGAAAAAATTGAACGGCTTTATCAAAAAGCGTTAAACAAAGTGGTTGGCTTTCCAAAAACGGTATTGATTTCTGTAATAGCACTTTTTGCTATTGCAGTGTTTGTATTAAATACATTGGGCGGTGAATTTATTCCGGCATTGGAAGAGGGAGATTTTGCTGTTGATACAAGAGTGCTGACAGGAAGCAGCCTGACCACTACCATAACCAATACACAACAGGCAGCGCATATTTTAAAATCACAATTTCCCGAGGTTGAAATGGTAGTAACCAAAATAGGCAGCGGTGAAGTGCCAACCGATCCTATGCCTATGGAAGCCAGCGATATGATGGTGATTTTAAAACCAAAAGAAGTATGGACTTCTGCGAAAACATTTAATGAATTAAGCGAAAAAATGGGAAAAGCACTAGAGGCCATACCTGGTCTGACTGCAGGCTTTCAGTTTCCCGTGCAGATGCGATTTAATGAATTGATGACCGGTGCCAGGCAAGATGTGGTATGCAAAATATTTGGTGAAGATTTGGATACTTTGGCAGCCTATGCAGCCAAACTAAACAACATCATCAGCCATGTAGATGGCGCTAAAAATTTGTATGTAGAAGCAGTAGCAGGTTTGCCACAAATTATCATCACGTACAATCGCAATTCCATTGCACAATACAATCTTAACATCAACGATATCAATAAGGTAGTGAATACTGCCTTTGCCGGTCAATCTACCGGAATGCTGTTTGAAGGTGAAAAACGCTTTGAAGTTGTTGTTCGGTTAAAAGGGGATTTGAAAAAGGATGTGAAAGATGTTCAAAATTTACTGATACCAACTCCACAAGGCACACAAATTCCACTTTATCAATTGGCCGATGTACAGATAAAAGATGGTCCTAACCAGATTCAGAGGGAGGATGCCAAACGTAGGATTGTAGTAGGTTTCAATGTACGTGGTCGGGATGTACTAAGTATTGTAAATGAGTTGCAGTCAAGAGTAGACAAGCAAATAAAATTTCCGACAGGATATTATGTAACCTACGGGGGTGCTTTTGAAAACCTGAATGCCGCAAAGCAAAGACTGCTCATAGCCGTACCTGTTTCGCTATTGCTGATATTTTTACTGCTCTATTTTGCCTTTACTTCAGTAAAACAGGGCTTGCTGATTTACTCTGCCATTCCACTGTCTGCTATTGGTGGTATTTTATTTCTTGCACTTAGAGGTATGCCTTTTAGCATTAGTGCCGGTGTCGGTTTCATTGCTTTGTTTGGTGTGGCGGTACTAAATGGAATTGTATTAATTGCAGAATTCAATCGTTTAAAAATGGAAGGTTACACAGATCTTAAAAGAATAGTACTCATGGGAACTAAGGTGAGGCTTAGACCTGTATTAATGACAGCTATGGTCGCTTCTATGGGATTTATTCCTATGGCAGTAAGTAATGGTGCGGGTGCAGAAGTACAACGTCCTTTGGCAACAGTTGTAATCGGCGGCTTAGTCATTGCAACGTTTCTTACGCTTTTTGTTTTACCTGTACTCTATATGCTATTTGAAAAAAAATCGGGCAAAGGATTACAAAAAACTGCGAATGTTTCCATCATTGCATTTTGCATTTGTTGTTGCAACTTAACCACTTCCGCACAAGTACCAATAAGCTTACATGCTGCTATTGATACCGCTTTAAAAAACAACCTTCAATTGAAGAACGAACAACTGAAAGCACGTTATCAGCAACTACTCACTAATACTGCTTCTGCAATTCCGCAGGCTACTGTTACAGCGGAAGCCGGGCAAATCAACAGTATTTATATGGATACCAAATTCAGCCTTACTCAATCTTTCAGCTTTCCGACAGTTTACAACCGGCAAAGAACATTGCTACAAGAGGAATGGAAAAGCAGCGTATTAAATGTTGCTGTAAAAGAAGCAGATATTAAGAAGCAGGTAGCACAGCTGTTTGCGCTGTTACTTTACCTGGATCAGAAAAAACAACTGCTTCAATTTACCGACAGTCTGTACGAAGCATTTTACAAAAAAGCTGTTCTTCGTTTGCAAAAAGGAGAAGCCAATGTTTTGGAAAAAACAAGTGCTGAAATACAACTGGGACAAATCCGTTTGCAACTCAATCAATTGCAGCAGGATGCTGAAATACTTCAAATGCATTTTCAATTATTGCTTAACACAACTACTATTTTCAAACCACAGGCAACAGGCTATAAAATAACCCTGGAATTCCTTAGGGATTCAGGTAGTTTAAAATCACATCCGTTAATGAACGCCATTCAGCAGCAACAGCAAATAGCTGTAGCAACAGTTCAATTAGAAAAGAGTAAACTAATGCCCGATTTGTCTATCGGTTACAATAACACCAGCATAAAAGGAACAGGTGCAGATGATAAATTGTACGGTGCCGGTCACCGCTTTAGCGCAGTGCAGGTAGGCATTGGCATACCAATTTTTGCAAAAACGCAAAAAGCAAAAATTACTAGTGCTGATTTCAGCAGGCAGTTAGCAGAAAACAATTATGCGGTTGAGCTGCAATTGATTCAAACCAATTACCAGTCATCGGTTGTGCAGTACAACAAATACTTGCAAACAACAACCTATTTTGAGCAAACAGCGTTGAAGAATGCACGATTGATAACTACTACAGCCAACCAACAATTGGCTGCTGGCAACATCAATTACATGGAATGGGTGCAACTGATAAATCAGGTAACCACTGTAAACAATGACTACGCCGAAGCGGTAAAAAATCTAAATGAGGCTATTATTCAACTCAACTATTTCAGCACTAAATAATATTTACGAAAATGAAACAACTTATCATAGCAATAACAACCTTCCTGTTCATAACCTCCTGCGGCGATAAAAGAACTACTGAAACGGATGCAGAAACAACAGGCACTGAAACCACTGCCACACTAACCGATGCACAATTAAAAAGTGCCGGCATTACAACAGGCAAAATGGAAAAAAGAAAAATTTCCTCCATTTTAAAATTAAGCGGGAAAATAGATGTTCCCCCTCAAAACATGATTAGCATTAGTGTGCCATTGGGAGGCTATTTAAAAACGTCTAAACTGCTGCCGGGTATGCATGTGCAAAAAGGTGAAATACTTGCGGTAATGGAAGATCAGCAATACATTCAGTTGCAGCTGGAGTATCTCACAGCCAAAGCGGGTATTGCCTATTTAGAGAATGAATTCAAAAGACAAAAAGAACTGAATAAAAGCCAGGCAAGCAGCGACAAAGTATATCAAAAAGCGGAAGCAGATTATCATACACAAAAAGTAATGATTACCTCACTTGCAGAAAAACTAAAATTAGCAGGTATTAATGTCAGCTCAATAAGCGAGACCAATATAGTACGCAATGTAAACATAAAATCCCCCATAGAAGGCTATGTTAGTAAGGTCAATGTAAACATTGGTAAATACGTATCTCCTACCGAGGTCATGTTTGAATTGATTAATCCGTCGGATATTCATTTAGCGCTTACGGTTTTTGAAAAAGATTTAGGTAAACTTTTTATTGGTCAAAAGCTGACTGCATTTACCAACAATCAGCCAGACAAGAAACATCCCTGCGAAATCATATTGATAGGCAAAGACTTAACCACCGACAGAAATACTGAAGTGCATTGCCACTTTGAGGACTATGACAAAACCCTTGTTCCCGGCACTTATATGAATGCTGAAGTAGAAGTCAGAAACAAGGAGTCGCTTGTACTTCCAACCGATGCTATTGTTCGTTTTGAAGGAAAGCAATATGTGTACAAAATGAATTCACCTAGACAATTTGAAATGATGGAAGTAAATGTTGGCGAAACTGAAAATGGATTTTCTGAAATCATATTAGCACCTAACACTATCGTTGAAAATGTTGATTTTGTAACCAAAGGTGCATATTCATTATTGATGAAGATGAAGAATAAGGCCGGGTAAAACATTCAGGTACTTTTCCACTTCCTATTTAAATTCCCGTTCTTTTGGGATCATTGATCTTGTTTTGAGGAGATATAAACAACATGGAGTCAAACAAAAAACCCCTTCATTTCTGAAGAGGTTTTTGTCGGGGCGGCAATCCCGACCATTAGTCGGGAGCACTTGCAACCTTCCCGATTTTATATCGGGACTTAATAACCGGGCTACGCTACCCCATGAATAATTTTAGCTCATTTACTTACGAAAAACTTAATCACGATAATGCACAAAACAAAAAACCCCTTCATTTCTGAAGAGGTTTTTGTCGGGGCGGCAAGATTCGAACTTGCGACCTCCTGCTCCCAAAGCAGGCGCGATGACCGGGCTACGCTACGCCCCGAAAAAAATTTTATAAAGTCTTCTTAAAAGCTTTAATACCGGATATCAGCGGTGAGGGAGGGATTCGAACCCTCGGTACAGTTTAACCCGTACGACGGTTTAGCAAACCGTTCCTTTCGGCCACTCAGGCACCTCACCGTTAATTTTTTTTGTACCTTCTGACTTTACAAAAGGTTACTTTTTTAAAGGGTGGCAAAAATAAGGGTATTTACATTTACTTACAAATTAACCCCTGATTTTTTTAATTAATTAATGAAAATGGGTAGGAAAAATTTTTATTTTTATAGAGACAGGTTAAAACTGCCTCTATAAAAATAAAATAATTAATCTGAAATTTACTTCTGTTCAGCTTGTCGGTGATCACGTACTTTTTTAATACCATAGCCTAATCCTGCTGCCAATAACAACGTTACGCCTCCGTCAAAAGGAACGGGATTATCTGTTACATCATCGTCAAATCCACCCTGTGCAAATAATACACACGGCAATATTATTAAACATGCTATGATAACTAAGGACAATTTTTTCACTTTCTTGTTCATTTATACAAAATTACAGGTTTTTATTATAAGCCAATATTTTCAATATTTTGAAAATAAGGCTTCATAGAATTTTACTCAAAAATCAATGTTTCAGTTTGTTCGAAATCTGTGTTACTAATTACCAAATTATATGCCCCTTTAGTTATTAATTGAGTTATTCTTATTTTGTAATTAGCGTTTTCTCCATTATGTTCAATTGATTGAGTAAAAATCGCTTCTCCAAGGTTGTTGTATAAAACAACATTGTATTTTCCTTTAAGAAGATTTGCAAACTGTACATTCATCAAATTTTCCTTAACAGGGTTTGGATAAACACTGATACCACTTCCAACTTTACCAATGGCAACCTTAACAATACGGGTATATTTAATCTCACCCGTCTTCTCAACGGCTTTTATACGGTAATAATTGTTTCCGGCAACAGGCTTTGTATCAAACCAGCCATACAATTCACTATTAGAATTATTGTTCTTTGCAATTACCGTTGCTTTTTTATCAAATAGCTGTCCTGATAAGGATTTTTCAACTTCATAATGATCAGTGCTTACTTCATTCAAAGCTACCCAATCTACCTGCACACCTTCGTTTTTAGGGTATGCTTTCATACTGGTTATAGTTAACGGAAGTGTGGATGCATTTTTGAATAATACCACAAACCTGTCGGAGGCCGCAGAAGCCGCATCCCCGCTAATAATACTAAATGGTATTTGTGTATTGCCTCCTGATAAATCAACTGGTGTTTCAATATTCAGGTATTTGTCTTTTACTACTGCTGAAAGTGTAAGGTCAAAATTGATGCCATTTACTTCTAAATAATAACTGCTTTGTTTATACTGAGTAATTCTAAGCGGCACGGAATCATTAACCATTGCAGCAGGTCTTCCTTCAATACTTAAAGTTTTGCTGTTACTAAATATACCTACCGTTTCATCCAGGTTAGTGAATTTGTATGAATCTTCAGCACCAAGGCCAGCAGGAAATTGATTATCAAATACAGCAACTACTCCGTCTATTGGAGCATTGGTGGCTGCAGAACTCAGGGTAATATTCAACTTAGGCAATGTAGATGTTGATCTCCAAACATTGGTAAACTGACTGGTTTTGTAGGCCTCATTGATTACCAAAGAAGGGCTGGCACCAGCTGTCTGAACAAAGAAAGCCTGACCAGGTTGAATATTGTCATCAATAGCTGAAGCAGGAGGACTTGTAATACCCGTCAAGGTATTATTGTAGGCATATGCACCTCGGGTACTTAAATTTGGATCCCAGATAGTAATCGTAGGTTGAATATTAGTAGAATTATTATAAACTGAATTCCAGTTGACCGGTGATGCATAAGGATTACCTATATAACTAAAGTTATTGGTTGTACCATTTAGCAGTGGCATAGTTGCAGGAGTACTGCTAGCCGTGCCTAAAGTTACATTACCCGTAATAAGAGTACCCGTTTGTCTTAAAATTGTAGCATTGGCAGGAGGATTATTAAGCGATAAATTAATACCTCTGTTTCCTCTTACCATTAACCGGTATGGATATCCTGCTGCAAGTGTTCCATTAGAGTTATATACTGCTCCCCAATTTTGGGTAGCATTGTCATAGGTAAATAAGGAAGGATTGTTTGTTAAAGTCCAATCCAGATTATCACCACTTGCCGCAGATCCTGTAATATGGGTGCCATAGCCTGGATTAAGATCATTATTTGTGCCATAGCCCGGGCCTGCATTATAAGTATTCTCCATCCAGTTTGCCCTTAGGTTTGTGGTGGTATTAACCTGCGAAGTGATAAACCTATATGCCCTTTTTGCAGGGATATAACGCTCAGCTACAAACTTACCACCACCAGTATAATCAATGGTTCCACCGACCACGCCAACTATGCCGGTTACCGGATAGGTTTTACGTGTTCCATATCCTGCTTCAGCGTTGGTGCCTGCCAGCAAGGTCACATTATTACTGCCCAGTGCCAGAGTACCCAATGTGGGTGTAAGTATACCCGCAACATTTACAGATGTTCCAAGTGTTACCGTTCCGGTACTGTTGACCGTAAAGTTGTTTAAATTATTAGAACCTGTAGTAAAGTATAAAGTACCTGTTCCATTTACTTCAAGATTACTGTTTATTGTACCAGTAAGTGTACCCGTACCGGTTACGGCACCATTTATAGCAAAGGTGTTAGAACCTAAAGTGATAAATGCACCACTCTGCAGGTTCATAGCACCAACAGTTACATTTCCTGCAAGAACAGGTTTGTTGGTAGTACTTGGTATTATGACACCTTGTCCGCTAAGTGGTACTGCCCCGCAACTCCAGTTGCCTGCAGTTATCCAGCTTGTTCCGGCTGTACCTGTCCATGTATTGCTGCCCAGATTAATGGTAGCTGCTGTAGAAGTTACGCTTGTATTTAGATCCGTAAATACAGCCCTGTACTGATAACCAAACATTCCTGAAGTAACTCCGGTAATGGTTAATGTAGTGGTAGTAGCTCCGCTATATACACCGCCATTAGAAACTGTAGCCCATGAACCTCCACCGTTTGTACTAACTTCCCAAATAACACTTATTGCAGATGCATTGAGTGTAGGCGTAGCACTTGCCGTAGAGGTGAAGGATATATTAGCCCCTTGACATACTGTTACGCTTGATGGGTTAAGTGTTACAGCAAGTATTGTAGAATTACCAATAATAAAATCTCCGAAGGAAGTAATTCCTGTTGACTGAGTACTTAGTGCTGTTCGGGTACCTGCTGTACTATTGGCCCATGTGCTTCCACTGTTTGCTGTTCTGCGCACCACAAAAGTAGAAGTATTAGACCCGCTTTGTACATCACCTGCTATAAAGTTGAATACTGCATCATAGTTGGCAGCAAGACTGCTGTTGGTCAGCTTATAGTTTCTCAACAATACATAACTGGCATCTAAACCTGATCCGGTAAGTGGCGTGTATACTCCACTCGATTGTGAAACTAACGCATTCAATGTACCTGGTGTAGATACACTATTGAAGGTAAAATTAATTGGACGATAAGCATCAGAGGCACCTGTTTCATAGGTAACTGCCCCTGCAGCATTAATTGTTTTTTGAAGATTACCCGCAACATAACCATTAGTACGGGCAACAGTACCACCAGAGGCTATAATAACCTTATTAGTACTGGTTGAAATATACCCATTGCTTAATGTAAGTGTTTGATTAACTGTAGCATCATTTGCCAGTATAACATTACCGGTTGCTTTATCAACAATCAAATAATCAAATGTGGCACCACCCGATGCGGTAACCGTTTGATTGCCGGTAGGTCCATCAAGATAAACGGCGCGGCTGTTTGGCGTGAACGAACCAAAGCTGTTTCTGGTCCAGTTTCCTTTTACTTTCATATCGCCACCTGCAACGGTTGATAAGGATAGGTTGCTTGTAGCAGTAGTTCCTCCAATTAAAACATTTCCATCTACTACAATCGTTTTATCCATTGTTCCCATACCTAATGAACCTGTGGCACCGGTAACACCCAATGTTAAATCACCTCTTACATACCTGTCCGCAACATTGGCATTGTTGGCATCAAAGTCTAATAAGGTATTATTTTGTACAGTTACATTGTATGGCACCCCAAGTCCTGTTGAACCGGTAGACCACTCTGCATTCCTATTATAAGTATCTGTAGAATTATAAATTAAAGTAGAGTTTGTAGAGTAATTAGGAGGGTTAGCCGCCACAAAGCTGAAGTTATCTAATCTTAAGAAGTTTCTAATATTTGTTGTATTACTATATGAAACCCCTAGTGCGGAAGGAGGTCCCTGTATTACTCCGGGATAAAAGTTTAATGCCCCTGTTGTAGTACCGGTACCTTTAAAGGTAATAGTACCTGAATTGGCAGGAGTAGTTGCATCAAAATCTCCGCTTCCCGTATTCCCAACTCCTCCACCGCTTGATATATCAATATTTTTTCCTGTTCCAATATTTAATAAACCACTGTTTAATAATAATGAGGGGGTACCTGCTGAACTTATAGTTGTGGTAGGCGTTCTGGTAAGTGTAACTATATTGTTACCGCCGCCGCCTGTATTGGCAATACTTAATGTATTTATACTTACAGGTAAAGCTGTACCTGTAACCTGATTTGCAACACCGGTATATACATAATTGGCACCTGCATTGAATGTTCTTGCAGTTGTAGTTTGCACGTTTCCGGATGCAGTGCCAGTTGTTGTGATTCCGTTAGCCGAACCAATACCCAATGTAGCAAGCGAAGAGTTAGCTAATGCAAAACTACCTGCGCCGGAAATAACTGCCCCCGGTGCAATATTGGTGTATCCGCTCACAGTAAATGTTCTGCCGGTTACCACATTAATATTGCTGGTATTAAGAATATTACATAATCTACCAGATGCAATATTTGTATTTGCGAAGGAATTTGTACCACCTGATATATCAATATCCCCCGTACCACCGACAATGAAGTTAAGGGTACTGTTACCAATAGCATCATAAGTACCCGATGACATTGTAAACCCTTTGGTAACATTTACTGTCGGTACACCTGTTGAACTGGTTAGGGTTAAATACCCTCCGTTTATAATTATATTACCACCTATATTCAGCGTGAATGTTTGTGTGGTTGACAACCTGAATTCACGGGTAGCTCCTCCTGTATTGGTAACAGTAAAATCGCCCTGAATACTTGTTATTGCTCCGCTCTGTTGCCATGAACCGGATGAAGTATGATTTAGATTGATGGTCAGGTTACCGTAACTGGTTGCCGGCAGTGCAACATAAGAGGCTCCGCTTGTTTGCCCCCACTTCGTTATGTTACAATTACTTGTTGCACCAAATGTGCGAGTAGTTGCTCCACCTGCAAAATCTACAGATGAACCATTGGCAGAACTTCCTACAGCATTGTGATTATATGTTCCTCCGTTTTGCACATTAATAGCGGTAATAAATGGGGCAAAGGCATTTCCACAATTATTGTTGAAAACACCACCATTACCTATAGTCATGGTTCCGCAATATAACCAACCGGCAGGGGTATAAGTTACAATAGTATTGGCTAACGTAAGCGTACCTAATATATCAATAGGTCCATTTCCGCTTGCTCCAACATACAATTGCTTGGTATCATCTGAACCAACAACGGTTCCTCCCGCTGCTATTGTCAGGGTAGCCGGACTTGCTACATAATCAACTGTCACAGTATGACCGTTGCGTACGGTTACAAAGCCTGTTCCGTAACCCGAACCAGGCAATACAGCTGCAGCAGAATACGTAACATTATCCGGTGAACTTTCCCATGTAGAAAGCGAACTCCAGTTACCTGTTGTTATACTACGGTAATAAGCTGCCCCAAAGGCATCATCTTTACCAATAGCAAGATATGACCCTGATGGAATAGTAGCAGGAAACTGTCCGCTACCTGTTGAGGTAGCAGTAAATGGATTACTGCCGGCCAATGTTGTAGCTACACTGAACCATCCTATACCATTGTACAATCCCATGTATGGAGTAGTTCCTGCATTGAAGCTACCACCCTCTTCACCTGTATTATATTGTAATACTACCGGAGTAAGGTTACTTCCACCTGCTACGGCTTCAGTGATAGCCCAATAACGGGCTATTGATTTTGCTGCACTTGCCGCAGGTGGTGCTGCATCCACAACCCTGATACCGTAAGTATCTGATGTAAGGGAATTAGTTAATGTAAGTGGATTATAAGCACTGTTCCCAACAGGGAATGTTATGGCCGATGAAGTAACTATTTGTTTCAACTGACCGGTACTGTTTGTGACTACGTAATTGGCAGATGTAGGCGTGGTAAACGTTGCACCACTTGTCATCACCATATCATTAACACCCAATGTTATTTTTCCTGAATTGAAAGTAACATTGGTCTTCACGTTGATAGGAGCACCCAAGGTTACATTTGTTCCGTTATCAATCCTAATAAATGCAAACCGATTGGTTGTACCAGTAGCATTAAAAGTACCTGCAACGGTTTGTGTACTACCGGTAAAGAATACTGCACGATCGTTGTGGGTAAATGTACCGTTGTTGGTCAGGTTGCCCGCAACGTATAAATCACCACCTGAAAGTGTACCTAAAGTTAGTGCTGTTGTAACGGTTATGTTACCGCCTACTGTAAGGGCTGCAGATTTGCCGGTCATGGTAAACGTACCTGCACTTATTGTCAGATTGCCGTTCATAGCACGTGCTGTTGCAGCATCGCCATTTAGTAATGTAAAGGTAGTTCCCGCAGCAATAGTCACATTATTAGGATAACCTGCCGTTGTACCAATAGTTCCAACTCCCGTTGCGCTCCACTCATTAAAACGGGTATAAGTAGCCGAGTACTGCAACGTAGAATTTGCCGTATAAACCGGGGCTGCACTTACATTACCTGCAGTAATATTGAGCGTACCATCTATTGTAGGTACGGTAGTAAGCGTAACCGTACCGGTTGGAATGTTTAGATTATTAAAGGTTACTGCATTGCTGCCATTGAGCGTGCCTGCACCGGCGAATGTCACAATACCTGCTCCACGGGTAAATGTCCCGTTGTTGGTTAATGTACCTGTAGCAGAAATAGTTAATGTACCTGCAGCTGTCCAACTTAATGTACCGGTTCCGCTATTGGTAAACAAAGGTGTAGTAATAGCACCGGCGGCACTATAGGTAACTGTACCATTGTTGGTAACCGAAGTAGAGGCCGTTATAGAACCGGCTGCATTGCTTACATCCAGGGTAACGCCACTGTTAACTGTAATAGTTGCAGGTGGGGTAGCAATAGCAGTTATGAGATTCAGATTATGAGCAATTGTGGTTGTTGCACCTGTTGGAGGTACTGCACCACCCAACCATGAGGCAGCTGTAGCCCAATTGGTTGCACCTGTTTGAGTAATATAACCTAAATAGGTGAAGCCCGCCAACGAAGCACTACCATAAGAAGTAGTAACTGCTACACTACCACTTGCTCCGCTTTGTGGTACTACAGCAGTAATTTGTGTTGTTGAAACAACTGTAAAAGAAGCTGCTGCAATACCGCCTATAGTTACAGCGGTAACGCTAGTAAAGTTAGTACCATTAACGGTAACTGTCGAACCGGTGTATCCGCTAGTAGTTGATCCGTTATTTGGACTAACCGTAAATGATGTGATAGTAGGTGGTGGTATAGCCAAACCTGCATCTCTGCCTATGCCAAAGTATTGTGTACCTGCTGTAAGGTTGGTTGGGGAGAATGTACCTCCGGCAACGG
Organism: Segetibacter sp.; assembly: GCA_031423805.1. Lineage (GTDB taxonomy): Bacteria > Bacteroidota > Bacteroidia > Chitinophagales > Chitinophagaceae > Segetibacter. Next base: position 13,114 of record JANPGE010000053.1, read on the forward strand.
TGTAAGGATTACTGCCGGCAAATGTGCCTGCTACCTGCGACCATGTTGTTCCGTTGTAAAAGCCAAGGTAGTTAAGCGTACCGCTGTTATAATTTGTATTTTCTTCTCCGCTGTTAAATTGAGCAGTAGCTGTAAGGATACTACCGCCGCTCACCGCTTCTGACACCTGCCATCTGCGGTCTACGGTGTAGGTTACATCATTAGCAACCGGTAAAGCTCCGTCTAATACATTTACACCATAAGTATCAGATGTTCCACCGTTGGTAAGTGTAATAGGATTATATGCACTGTTACCTACAGGGAAGTTAATAGCTGTGCCTGCTACTACCTGCTTCAACTGACCTGTACTATTGGTAACCACATAATTGGTTGATGTTGGTGTAGTAAACGTTGCACCACTCGTCATAGTCAGGTTAAACGTACTTAATGTAATTTTTCCTGAATTGAAGGTGATGTTGTTATCTACAACTACATTGGCGCCTAATGTTACGTTGGTACCGTTATTAATTCTTACATAATCAAAACTATTGCTTGCACCGGTAGTACCAAAACTACCCGTAACCGATTGCGTAGTACCGTTAAAGAACACAGCACGTGTATTTGGCGTAAATGTACCGCCGTTTGATAGGTTTCCTGCTACATATAGATCTCCGCCAGACGAACCCGAAAGTGTAAACAGACCTGTGGTATTGGCAACATCGCCTGTTACATTTAAGGCGCCGGTAGCGGTATTCATATTAATAGAACCACCCGAATTGGTCAGATTGCCGGTAATAGTAGTAGCACCTGTGGAAGTAGAGAACGACCACTGACCTGCAACCGTTACATTACCCGTAATATTTACAACACCGGTATTGGCTAGATAATTAAACACCCCTCCGGTATTTACTGTAACTCCATTGCCTACAGTCAAAGTTGAAATATTAGCATCTATGTTTACAGAACCACCGCTATTTAACGTAAGTAAACCATTCATAGCACGTGCATTTGTAGAGCCGTTAGCTATGGTAAAGGTTCCTGTATTTACCGTTACATTATTTGGATAACCGGGAGTTGTTCCTATGGTACCCACACCTGTAGCATCCCATTCTTTAAATCTGCCGTAAGTAGCATTGTAAAATAAGGTAGAATTTGAGGTATAAATTGGCATTGCACCACCTGCATCTATGTTACCACCATTGATTCGCAGGGTACCATCTACTGCTGTTCCTGTAGCCAAAGTGAGTGCCCCTGTATTAATTGTAAGGTTATAAAAAGTTACAGCGGTTGTACCGTTTACAGCACCAATTCCTGCAAAGTTTACAGTTCCCGTACCTCTTGTAAATGTGCCATTATTGGTTAGTGTGCCTGATGCTGCAATATTCAGTGTACCGGCTGCGGTAAAGTTCAGGATATTGTTATTGGTAAAAATTGGTGTAGTAAAGCTACCTGTGCCGCCAAAATTGAATGTACCATCGTTAGTTACCGATGTATTTACCGTCATAAGACCTGAATTGGTAACGGTAAATGTTTTGCCGCTATTGATTGTAATAGTGGACGGATTGGTTAATATAGTTGCATTAAGACTTAGGTTATGGTTAATAGTAGTAACAGCACCTGTTGGTGGAACTACTCCACCCAGCCAGCTTGCTGCAGTACCCCATGTGGAAGCACCGGTAGTGGTAATGTAACCCAAAAAGGTAAAGCCTGTAAGGGTGCTGCTTCCGGTCGGATTGGTAACAACAACACTTCCTGTTGCACCACCTACAATAGTTGCAGTAATCTGCGCATCATTATCTACTACAAAAGAAGAACCTGTACCACCAAATGTTACCGAAGTTGTACCGGTAAAACCGCTTCCGCTTATAACCACTGTACCTCCGCTATATTGTGATGCAGGGGTATAACTAGTAGCAGTTGGAGGAATACCAAGGAAGGCATTGTCTTTACCAGCAGCAAAAGGTGCACCCGCACTTATGTCATTAGTAAAGGCTGTAGAAGAAGTCATTATTAATGAATTTGCAACTGTACCTGCCGTAATGCTGCCGGCAGTATGTGTAGTCCATGGACCCCCTGATGGGTATACCCCAATTCTGTTGGTGGTACCTGCTGCAAAGTTTGCATTTTCTTCAGAAGGGCTTGTATTCCATTGCGGAGTTACAATCAGATTGCTACCGCCGCCGGTCCCTTCATTTACGTTCCAATACCGGTTTACAATTTTAGTATTGTCGTTGGCGGCAGGTGTAGTGGTTACATCTAATACATATAAACCATAAGTATCTGAAGTACCGCCGCTGTTATTTAAAATTAATGGATTGTATTTTGAATTTCCTACAGGGTAGAAAACATTGCTGCCTGCTACTGTCTGTATCAACCGGCCTGTGCTGTTGGTGCTTACATAGTTTGTAGAAGTAAAGTTAATAATTGAAGCCGAACTGCCTATTGTACAGTTGTTGGCTCCCAAGACCAGTTTACCTGCTGTAAGGTCCAATTGATTGTTTACTGTTATGGCATTGGCCAATGTAACTGTAGGTGTAGTGAAAGTATTATTGATTTTAAGATAATCAAAAGTTGTAGCACCTGTAAGGGTTTGCGCTGCTGCGGTACCATTAAACGTTACCTGCCTTGAAGCAGGATTAAAGGTGCCGCTATTGGTCCAGTTACCAGCCAAAAGCAAGTCTCCGCCTACTGCTGATGACAGTGTAAGGGTGCCTGCATTGCTAACATTGCCGGTTACCGTCATAGCTTGGTCAGAACTTCCCCGGGTAACAATACCACCTGCGTTTATCGTCAGATTACCGCCAATAGATATCGCCGAACCTGTAGCGGTAGAACCATTCCACGTACCTGTTATGGAAGCATTGCCCGTAATAGTGGTTGCAGCAGTTTTGGTGTTCATATTCAGCGTTCCACCGGTTGGAATAGTAAGACCACCTGCAGCTGTAAATGCATTACTGAAATTATTGAAAACAAATGTTGCCCCATTGTTTATAGTAAGTGTACCATTAAGGGCCGCTGCACCATAACCACTATTGGCACTCATATCAAAAGTACCGGCATTAATGGTTACATTATTAGGATAACCCGCTGTAGTACCTATTGTACCAACACCTGTAGCACCCCACTCTAAATAACGGCCATAAGTTACATTGTAAAATAATGTAGAGTTGGAAGAATAAATGGGCGATTGGTTAACGTTACCATTATTAATGGTAAATATGCCATCAATTGTTGGTACGGTAGTAAGTGTAAGACCACCTGTATTAATGATAATATTATTAAGCGTTACTGCGGCAGTACCATCTATAGTACCTGCACCCGCAAAGTTTATAGTACCGGAACCACGGGTAAAGGTTGCACCTGTATTGTTGGTCAATGTACCACCTGCTGCTATATTTAACGTATTGGCTGCGGTCCAGGTAAGTGTAGCACCACTGTTGTTGGTAATTGTTGTAGTGGTTATGGTACCTGTTGTGTTGTTTATATTGTAAGTACCATTATTTATTACATTGGTAGAAGTAAGTGTACCTCCGGTAAACCGTAGTTCTGCACCACTGTTTATAGTCACATTACCCGCAGTAAATGTACCACCGGTAAATACCTGAAAGTTAATATTGTTAATGGTTACATTAGCACCACCGGGAGGTACGGAACCACCTAACCATGAACCGGCTGTTTGCCATGTGGTATTGCCGGCATTGGTGATATAACCTACATTGGCTAAACTTTCTGCACTAGTTGCATTACCACCACCATTTTGTACATAAATCTGCCCAACTACTGCTGTAGAAGCCACCGTAAAAGTGATGGAAGTGCTGCTAACCACAGTAAACGAACCCACAGAAGTTCCGCCGCTGCCACCATATTTTACAACAGTAACACCAGTCAATCCTGTACCTGTTATTGTTACAGTACTGCCCACATAACCATTGGTAGCAGTACCATTGTTAGGTGAAGCAGAAATTCCTCCAACAGCAGTAATGGTTGGCGTGGTATTGAACGCCTGATCTTTACCCATTGCCAATGAAAGCGCAGTAACCGTAGAAGTAGGAACAGTGTTTGATGTTGTAAATGTTTGTGAGGCCTGTGTAGCATTAGCCTGACTCCAGGTGGTACCATTGTGCAATCCTATAACTGCCTGCGTACCCGCATTAAAGTTAGTTGCGTTATTTTCCTCTCCTACGTTGTAGGCAATCGGGCTAACTGTCAGGTTTATATTGGTTGCACTTGTTCTTGTTACAGCCCATCTTCTGTCAATGGTTCGTGTAACATCGTTAGGGCTTAATGCACTGATAGTACCATCAACCACCCTCACTCCATATACATCACTTGCTCCTGATTGGGCTATTGTAACAGGATTGTATGAACTATTACCTACAGGGAATGGTAATGCTGTTGCAGTAGCAAGGGTTCTTGAAACTACACCTGTACTACTAGTTTTTACATACTTACCCGTACCTGCACCGCTAATAGTAGCACTGCTACCAAGTGTAAGAGTTAATGTTCCTATATCTATTAAACCGTTGGTGAAAGTTAAAGCACCATTCACGGTTTCCACCTTATTAAGTGTAACATTTGACGAGTTATTAATCGTCAGATTGTTCATGGTCGTAATGGCGGCCGGGAAGTTAGTATTTTGAGCAGCAGCTGCATTGAATGTATAGTTAGCTGCGGCATTGTATGTTTTGGTAGCAGTTGCATTTAATCCACCTAAAGAGGATGAGGCTGTACCATCATTTATACCTAAAGTATTTGCCGTTATTAATGTAGCCCCGGAAGCTAAAGTAAATACCGCATTTGCACTTGCAGACATACCGGTCATTTTAAATGTCTGCATATCATACACACCATTGACAATAAATGTTGTTTGCGGAGCAGAGGTAAGAATACCCATGGCAAAATCTGCAGTCAACTGTAAGGTAGATGTACTGTTGATGGTATAACAAGTGTAGTCCGATGTGGCACCTGTGTAAGAAAAAGTTTGAGTTCCTGTTTTATTGAAAATAAAACCAAAATTAGTAGGAGGCGTGCCTGTTGTACCGCCTGTAGTCCAGAATGTACCGGTTCCTGACTTGGTAAAGTTACCTGTAATCGCTATGTTATTTCCTGTAAGAGTTGAGTTGGCAGTGCCGGCACCCCAATCAACAGGTCCTAACGAAGATGTTCCGGTAGCTGTTGAACTAAAGTTACCGGCTACATTAATTACACTTGCTGTAGACGCTGTGCTTGTAGCCTCCATTTGTATTCTACCGGTATTGCTGACAGAAAGGTCTCCTCCAACGCTTACCGTAGTGTTGGGGGCAGTACCAATATTAGTAACTCTTAAGGTACCTGCAGTACCTGATAAATTCATATTTCCTGTAACAGCCAAAGCTCCCACACCTGTACTTGCAGATACTGTCAAAAATCCTGTACCGCTATGCGTTAGTGTACCAGTTACATTCAGTGTACCTGCACCACTGCTACTTGCAACATTTACTGCACCACTACCTGTTCCTAAGGTAAAGTTACCGTCTACCGTCATGGTATTGGCTGTAGCATTAGGACAAACATTGAAAGTACCCGAACCAGTCAGTGAGAAATTGCCGTTTACACCAAGATTGAAACCGGAACCTAAATTCCATATTGTAGAAGCACCGCCTACTAAAATCAAGTTGTTGTATTGTCTGCTTGCTACATTGGTAGTAAATGTACCCATCGTGAAGGTGGTTGCAGCTGTACTTGAGTATTGTATTGTACTTCCGGTAATGGTGGTAGTAGCAGTTGTTGGAGTAAACCCTCCATTAATATCAATGGTACCTGATGAAGCCAATGTTCTGTTGGTGTTAGTACTGTTGGTAATGTTGTAATAGAATGTAGCAGGAATAGTTTGACCTGCTGCACCTGCAAAATCTATTGTGCTGGTGCTTACCGTAATTGTACCTGAAGAAGGTGAATAAGTGCCATAAATAGTAATAGTACCCGTACTGCCCACTAGTGTTCTGTTGCCGTTGTTGGTATTAGAAAGGTTATTGTAAAAAGCAAACGCAGGTATGGTTTGCGCACCTGCCGAGTTAAAATCAATAGAATTGTTGGTGTAAACATAAGTACCGCTGCTGAATGTAGCAGTTGGACTAAATGTACCGGCAATACCAATTGTACCACCATTGACCAAAGTAATGCTGTTAGTCGTTCTTGCAGCGCTTATAGTAAGATTGTTATAATTAAAGGCAGGTATCGTTTGCGCACCCGTTCCGTTAAAGTCGATAGTACTGGTTGTAATAGTGTAACTGTTGGTACCCGGTGTAAATGTTGCGGCCACTCCAATTGTTCCGCTGCTTGCCAATGTTCTTGCACCTGTGCTGCTACTGGTAAGGTTACCATAATTAGCTGCAGCTATAGTTTGTGCACCCGAACCATTATAATTAACTGTACTACCTGCATTCAATGTACCGAAGGTAGGGTTGGCAACATTCTGATTGGTGAGGGTACCGTTGTTGGAAATGTCCATAGTACCGGTTACCGCAAAAGAGGAAGGAATGATAAAGTTGCACGCAGCTGTACCATCGCCTAATACTATTTTGGCATTTGAACCCGAAACTGTCCATGCTGCACCTATGGTAGGCGTAGCGTTGTTACGAATATTAAAGGTTTGCCCATCGGTTACAAAGTCAGGAGGATTGGTACCTGTACCATCTGTATTGGTACCCCAGTTGGTAGTAATCTCTAAGTTACCGGTTGATTTTGAATAGTAGGATATGGCATTGCTTACAAAGTTTCCTGCATCTGCACCTATATCGGTAGGGGTAAGGCCACTGCGTGTCTGTCCGTCATAATCATCTGTTACAGCACCTATGGCTAAACCTACACCTTCTACAGGGGTTGGGTTGGTAGCATGAATATGTAAATCAACTGCCGAACCTGCACCTGTAGGAGCAATAAATTTAGGATCAGCATTCAAACTGTTGGCATCTGTTCCCGTGGCAGTTTTCCATGCGGCAAGGGAGGCTACATCGGTAGCGTTAAATCGGCCAAACGTACCGCCTGTACCATTTGCAAAAAGGTCATTATAATTACAGGTCAAACCGGCAGGGTTAGCTGCGGTACCACCAACCTGAATGGCATAGTGCTTTCCGGTAGAACCACTGTTGCTACGGGCATTCCAGAATATATTATTTTGGAAGGCACGGGTATTGGTAACCACTAAACTATTGAAAGCAAAAGTATTAGAAGCCGCCGCTGTAGGTGCACCACCTATATATACACTGTTGAAGTACATATTGTCGGTACCGGTAGCCGCAGGTTCAATAATACCATTGATGGTTAAACCAGTAGTAGAGGCGTTGGTAGAAGTACCCAACCGGATCATATTATTACGGTAAGTTGCTGTACCACCCGCTACATAAATACCACTTATTATGGCTGCGCTATTAGCTGCATCCAAATCATAAATCAGGTTCTTCTCTATGGTATTTGTACCGGTTGTACTGTTATAGTGTACACCATAAACACTTGCAGCACCTGCCAGGCTACTGCTTAGCGTATTGATGTTATTGGAAGTAAGCGTATGATTTGCACTACTTGCCTGATTGGAGATACCCACCATAGCAGCGGTAGTTCCTGTACCTGTACCACCAGCAGTAGTCATATTTCTGATAGTATTTCCTGTTGCCGTAGTAGCAGGAAGGGTAATAAGAATACCGTTTACTATAGTACCTGTGGCAGTTGATGTACTGCTGATAGAGTTTGCAACAGTACCTCCAATTATATTGTTATTACAAGACCAGCTAACACCTGAAGTAGTGTTAGCCCTGAGCAGATAAATGTTTGCAGCACCACCACCACTGTTTGAAGCAGTGATACCACCAATTACATTGTTGTTGGTAATCCATGAATTGCTTCCAAAATTATACATACCAATAACATCAGAAGCAGTCGCACCGCTGGATGTGTAAGTGATACTACCTGTAGCTGACTGACTGCCTATCGTGTTGCTATTACAAGTAGTCAGACCAAAATTTACATAAACCATCATAAAAGGGCTGCTGGTACTGGTTCCTGTCTGTGCACCGGACATAGCAATACCCGTAATTGTATTGCTGGTAAAATTACTTGCTGTAGTAGCTGCTACGGTAAGTTGTACAACCGTAAAAACCGAACTCGCTATACCCACGAAAGTATATGCCGAGGCTGGATAGTTGGAAATAGAAGTGGTTGAGTTACCAGTCACTGTTGCGCCGCTTAGTGCCACGGTTGGCGTTGCAGAAACGGTAAAAGTAGTAGTACTGTTAACCGCTGTAACATAAGTATTGGCCGCAAATGTACCGGTACCAGCCGACACATTTAGAGCCATACCTACTGCCAAACCATCGGTTGTTGTTACCGTAACCAAAGTGCCAGAAGAAGATGCACTGCCGGCGGATGTATAAACCGCTCTACCAATTACGTTACCTGTAATTGCGAAGTTATTTCCCTGCGTAGAGTTAGTTACCCAGATAACACTATGTGTGGTAGCAGTGGTCTGTGTACGAGTTGCTGTCTGGTAAAAACGATTGTAATTTATGTTCCAGTCTGTATTACCTGTATTTATGTAAATTCCATAACTGGCTACAGCAGCATTAAAGTAGTCATAGATATTGTTATTGACAATATTAACACCACTATTTTGTATGGCTACTGTAGTGGTTGAACCATTTGCATAAATAGCTTTTGTTGGCAAATTCGCACCTGCTGGGCCGATATTACAATTAGAAATAATATTCCCATCATTACCATTGGTAGTGGCTGTTGAGAAAAATATAGTACCCCCATTGGTACCGGCTGCCATCGTTGATGAACCGAGAATATTGCAATTTGTAATAGTGTTGTTTTGAGATTCACCTGAAAACTTAATGGTGGAAGTACCAGAAGTTGCTACGGTAGAAAGGTTAGAAATAGTTAATGAATTTCCACCAGTATTTAATCCGTCGATTGTCACATTATCAGCTCCCGACAACTCAAGTAATGGCAATGCAAGAGTTCCGCTAATAGTTCTTGCACCACTTGGATTAATAGTTATTGCAGTCCAGGCAGCGGAATTAGCTAAAGTCACAGAACCAGGTTCCGTGGTTACATCAGCAGTTATTAAGACTGTAACAGTACCTGTATGTACCGTACCACCGTTGAGTGCTGCAAATGCACCGGTTGTTGTAGTGGTAAACGTTGTGTAGCCAACTCCTGCGGCACCTGTACCTGTAGAACTACTTACAATGATAGCACCCGTTACCGGTGTCCAGCTATAGTTGCTACCACTGTTGTTATTTACATTTAATGTACTCAGGTCGTGTACTTCCTGGCTGCTAAATGAGGTTACATCTGCATCAATTGATGCTTTGCTACGGTTGCTGGAATAGGCATAAAAACTTACTGCGGCAGACTGCCATGGTATGGTAGCCGTCCATGTAGTGCCCGAACCCGTAGCCTGCACTATGGTAGAAGTAGAAAAGCTGTTGGTAGAATATCTGACATAAATAAATTCTGCAGCATTGGGAGTTCCACTGGTTGTGATGGTAACTGTCCTGGAACCAAATGTACCAGCTGCTTGTGCTACCGTTGATAAGGTAATGGGGTTGTATGCAGTTTGCAATATAGCCATTCTTTGAGAGGCATATGAAGTGCCTTTCATAATGTTGTAGGTGTAGTAGCTGCTTGAAGTAGTGGCGGGCAGTTTTCCATTAGCGTTGTAACCACCCACAACCCAGTTAGCAGAAGCTGTTCCTGTGTTGGGGGCAATTATTGTATTGAAAGCCGACAAGGTATTAGCACTTGTTGCTCCCCATGTATTACTGTAAGTGTCTGAATTAAACTGCCAATTTCTTATACCCGAACTTTGACCAGTACCCTCTTGAAAACGGGCACGATATGCCCCGCCTACCAATGTCATGGCAGTATTGGTATAGGTACCACTAACGTCCTGATTAATGGACATATTTGCCGGCTGTGCAAACGCACTGTTTACTCCGGTAATCAAAAAAACAAAGGCAATAAATGCTTTCATTATAGCCGAAAGGCTTTTGGTAGCAAACGTCTGTGTAGTAGAGAGCGTAAAAATCTTCATATCGTTCAGATTATCTTAGGAAAAAAAGGGATGCCTGGTATAATAAATAAGTTAAATCAGTCGTTAAAGTTAAGCATAAAATAAGACATTATTACAACTTTTAGCCTTAATATCAATAAGGCATAACCCCATCATGCGGTTACGCCCACTGCTTAAATGTAATATGGTCATATTTTTGTTGATTCTGTTTTTCTAGTCAAAAAACAGGCCATTCTGCCCTGGTTTTCAACCCTATATACGTTTTGTGTTACAATTTTAGTTTTTTAAGAAAATTGATTTTTAATAATAAGATGTAGATAATGCTGCAAACGCTGCAATTTCCCCAACACCGTTTTTAAGTAATAATACCGCAGCAAAATAAGTTGATTTTGCCAGATGAGTATATTTTACACATTAAATTTTGCCCCTAAAGACCAATAAAAGACATATTTGCATAATAAATATTTATATAACCCACAATATAATGTCTGCTTTTTGACTCTTAATCATCCGGTAAAACATCAAAACAACCCCGTAAATTGATAGGATTACCCGAACGGCGTTGCATTATACATTAACACCATACCTGTTGTATATTTTACAACCTAAATCTTTTGCTACAAATAGTCAACCCCGCCGGGGTTGTAAAAGAACTCCAGCGGAGTTCCCTATTTGTGAATTACAAATAGTGACGCCTCGCAGAGGTTGGCAGAACTCCGGAGGAGTTCACTATTTGTAACCTGAAAACCTGCCATGATTTCAGAACACCAGCGGGGTTCAACCCCAACAAACACATTCCATAACGTATACAATTCCCAATGCGAATGTTGAACCCCTCCGGGGTTCTATTACATATTAATATCATCACGTCTACAAATAGTCAACCCCGCCGGGGTTGTGAAAGAACCCCAGCGGGGTTCAATATTTGTTAAAAAACACAACCCCCATGATTGACGAACCCCAAAGGGGTTCAATATTTGAAAATTACAAATAGAGGCACCCCGCAGAGGTTGGCAGAACTCCAGAGGAGTTCAATATTTGTAACCTGAAAACCTACCATTGATTTCAGAACCCCAGAGGGGTTCAATATTTGTGTATAACAAATAGTGCTCACAGCAGAGGTTGGCAGAACCCCAGAGGGGTTCAATATTTGTAACTTGTAACCCACTACAAACGATATCAGAACCCCAGAGGGGTTCAACCCAACAAACACATTCTCATAGTTTGCCACAATTCCCAAAGCGAATGTTGAACCCCGCCGGGGTTCTATTATACATTCACATCATCTATGTTACAAATAGTCAACCCCGCTGGGGATGTAAAAAACTCCGAATGAGTTCAAGCGATGCAGAACCACGGAGGAGAACCCCAGAGGGGTTCAATAATTGTAACCAAAAAACCCTCATAATAATTCCCCGAACCCCAGAGGGGTTCAACCCAACAAACGCATTTCTATAATTTGTACAATTCCCATTGCGAATGTTGAACCCCGCCGGGGTTCTATTATACATTCACATCATCTATGTTACAAATAGTCAACCCCTCCGGGGTTGTAGAAAACTCCGGAGGAATAAAACAAACATTAATTATTATCATAGATATCTAACCCAAAATATTTGTGAAAGAACCCCAGCGGGGTTCAATATTTGTAACTTGTAACCGACTACAAACGAAATCAGAACCCCAGCGGGGTTCAACCCAACAAACGCATTCTACAATTTGTACAATTCCTAATGCGAATGTTGAACCCCGCCGGGGTTCTATTATACATTCACATCATCTATGTTACAAATAGTCAACCCCTCCGGGGTTGTGAAAGAACTCCCGGAGGGGTTCAATAGTGGTAGCAAAAAATCGGATACAGAACCCCTCTGGGGTTCAATATTTGTAATTAACAAACCCTCTTAATGATTCCCCGAACCCCCGAGGGGTTCAACCCTTGTAGATTTTTCAATAGATATCTAAAAAAATCAAAAAAATATTAATCCAATATCGAATTTTTAATATTTTTATTTAACAAAAAAAATAGTCCATGGCAAACACATACACACAACTTTATATTCAATTTGTGATGGCGGTAAAGGGCAGAGAAAGCCTGATTAGCAAAACCTGGAAGGATGAATTGTACAAATACATTACATCTATTGTCCAAAATAATGACAGCAAGCTATTGGCAATAAATGGTGTAAGCGATCATATTCACATATTTACAGGTTATAACCCAACTACATCAATTCCTGACCTGATGAAGGATATAAAAGTAGCAAGCAGTCTGTGGATTAACGACAAATCATTGGTTGACAAACATTTTAGCTGGCAGGGAGGATATGGTGCATTTTCTTATAGCAAATCGCATATTGACAGAGTGTGTAAGTACATAGCGAATCAGGAAGCTCATCACAAAAAACAAACATTCAGGGAAGAATATATTGGTTTTCTCAAAAAATTCGAGATTGAATATAATGATAAATATCTTTTTGATTTTATTGATGTTATTTAATTGTTCTAAAATCCAGGAAATCAAGTCCGACAAACATAGAATGTTGAACCCCGCTGGGGTTCAGAGAACTCTGCATCTCGATCTGTTTTTACAAATAGTCAACCCCGCTGGGGTTGGGCTAAACCCCAGCGGGGGTTAATAGTTGTAGAGCGTTCAATATTTGTAAACAACCAACCATAACAATCGAATCCCGAACCCCGCTGGGGTTCAACACAACAAACACATTCCCATAATTTGTACAATTCCCATTGCGATTATTGAACCCCGCTGGGGTTCAGAGAACTCTACGTCTCGATCTGTTTTTACAAATAGTCAACCCCGCTGGGGTTGGGCTAAACCCCAGCGGGGGTTAATAGTTGTAGAGCGTTCAATAATTGTAACCACAACAAGAAATCCGAAATCAAGAACCCCAGCGGGGTTCAACCCAACAAACAAATTCCCAAAATTTGTACAATTCCCATTGCGATTATTGAACCCCGCTGGGGTTCAGTGAACTCTACGTCTCGATCTGTTTTTACAAATAGTCAACCCCACTGGGGTTGGGCTAAACCCCAGCGGGGTTTAATAGTTGTAGAGCGTTCAATAGTTGTAACCACAACAAGAAATCCGAAATCAAGAATCCCAGCGGGGTTCAACCCAACAAACAAAGTCCCCTTGCGATTATTGAACCCCGCTGGGGTTCAGAGAACTCTACATCTCGATCTGTTTTTACAAATAGTCAACCCCGCTGGGGTTGGGCTAAACCCC
>JANPGE010000054.1:0-69013 GCA_031423805.1 Segetibacter sp.
CTTGTCTTTGTTCATACTCATTCATAATGATTTTATGTGAGTATCAACATTTTATGTCAAAGAACTATGAAAACTGTTACCTATGTTCTGCTACACTAAAAAGTGTAACCTATGTATTGCTATTTATCATTTAGGGTTTAAGGGGTTCAAGAAGTTCAAAAGGTTTAAGCGTTTAAGAGGTTTTCGTCATTGCGAGGACGACATAGGAGGACGAAGCAATCTACCGATTATCTTTTAGGATCCACTATAAGAAACAGCAGATTGATTAATTCCTTTGCATGACGTGGAAAATCCGTTTTGTTTCTTCTTGTCTCGCTTGGGTTTTCTTTCCTAGCCTTGTGCGCAAACCAGATACCCTGGTACCTGTAAAGGCCTTAATTTATCTATCGATTGCAATTTTTGCAACAGCTCAGGGTTCCTTGTATGAGACACACACGGACACACGGGATGAATGACGCTTAATAAGTCAACATCTTAAAAACGCCGTTTTCCACATTCTCCATCAATCCGGTAGTTTCATTAAGATAAGTGAAAGCAAAAGTGCCACTCATCCGACGTTTTACTGCATCTTTTTCTATGGCGCTTAGAGTGCCGTGGCGTGCTACCGCGTAGTCTTGCTCACCTGTCGCATATTTGTAAAGGATTGGACTGAAAGGTTTAGTAAGTCCTATACTGCTGTAAGTATAGCTGCTGTCATTATTTATCATTTTGAGACGGTAGTAAATAAACAAAACAAAAGGATCTGTAACCGGTGGTTTATCCATTGTGCGATAGTTAGTCGAGCCGCCAGGCAGCCCTGTTGCAGGCACTGATTGTAGTGGAGTAAAGATGATGGCATCATTACTCCTTTCCAAAATAAAATGACTTAGGTTTTGTTCGTTCCTGGTGATCCAGGTTAGCCTCCTGTTATTACTGAAACTGTCCTGGTAACAAGTAAAAGTTTGAAGCACAGCGGGCATTGGTTTAAAATTGTATGCTGGCCTTAAGGACGTGTCGGCCATCATTACAATACTTTTACCATCATTAGTGCTACCGGTTATCACTGGTCCATATGCAGTAGATTTCACACTTATTTGTGAAGCTTTCCATTGCACTCCATTTATTGTTGCTTCCATTACTGGTTGCTCATCTGTTGTTACAGTTTCTGTGGTTGATTTCTTACAAGATGTCACAGAAAATAAAAAGCAAAGGAAAATTAATGTAATGCAAATAAATTTCATAAAACGAAAATAACTTACAGGGAAAAGTTATGCAAATATTTTTCCGTGGATACCAATCAAATCAAAGGCATTCTGAAACATGCGAAGCATTTTCAGAATGCCATAAGCTATAAAGTTAGAAAAGCTTTACCCACCTTGTACTTAACCCAGTGAATTAATTCAATGTTAAACACCCCTTAATTATGCACAATAGTTGGTTGTCGCATTATTTTATTACCACAATATGCCTTTATCTTTGACCGCAAAATTTAGTATAGTGAAATCGAGGCAAGTTGTATTTATTATTCTTCTCATTCTGTTTATAGATCAGGCATTAAAAATTTACATAAAAACACATTTTTATATTGGCCACGAGGTTAAGGTTTTGGGATTTAACTGGTTCAGGCTACATTTTGTAGAAAATGAAGGCATGGCCTGGGGTTGGAAAATGGGTGGAGATTGGGGCAAAGTTGCACTAACGCTTTTTAGATTAGTAGCGGTAATAGCAGGTGTTTTTATCATCCGGGATTTTATCCGCAAAAAATTTCATACCGGGTTTATATTTTGCAGTGCATTGATTTTTGCAGGTGCTACAGGCAATCTTATAGACAGTATGTTTTATGGAGTAATGTTTGGCGAAAGTGACCCTTACGTACAAAACCTTGCAGCTATGTTTCCTGAAAAGGGTGGCTATTCAACATTTTTGCATGGAAAGGTTGTAGATATGTTGTACTTCCCACTGATTACCAATGCACATTACCCATCATGGTTTCCGGTGTGGGCAGGGGAGGAGTTTGAGTTTTTCAGACCTGTGTTTAATGTTGCGGATGCCTCTATTTCTATCGGTGTTATTTCAATTTTAGTTTTTCAAAATAAGTTTTTCAAAAAAGAAGATATTGAAAAAAAGGAAGTTGTTGTAACGAACGATGTTAAAATAGAAGGCAATATTGAAGCATCTTAGCACTAATCTAATTGTAAGCTTAGTTAACTCCCTGAAATATTAATTTCAGATTGCATTATAGATATCCACTCTTAACAACAGTTGTTGCAGAAGGAGCCTTATTCTCTGGGGTGCAAAGCGAAGCGAAGGTATTCTGAAACATGCGAAGCAGTTTCAGAAACCAGAGAATTCAGCTCCGTTGCAATAACGAAGCCCCGCGGCTTGAGCTAAAAATAAAATTAAACAAGCTTTGCAAAAGTTGTACTTAATCTTATCTAATTTTATAAATGCTCATACAATTTTGAATGTGGCTTACCAAAGTCACATTTTTATTTTTTACAGAAATATGATTTTGTAAATGCAGATAAATTTTGTTTCATCAATATGAGTAATACATAAACTCCCTTGCAGCTTTATGAGCAAAATATTGCATCATTTTCATCAAAGTTAGCAGCTTGCAAAAAGAAGCGATCCAACATTGCATGGCTACGGTTCGCAGTTTTCATAGTAACAATAGTGATTGCTTTTTCTGGATGGATAACTTCACATTTGATATGGGCTACGGTTATTATTGCCGGTATTGCATGCTTTCTTTACATAGTTTCTTTAGATGCTAACCTAAAGCAAAACATGATTAACCTTGAGCGTCTGATCAGGATTAATAAGGATGAAATAGCAACACTGGGAGGTGATTTTTACCACAGACCCGATGGCAAAATATATGAACCTGCTGCACATTCCTATGCGCAGGACCTGGACATTTTTGGTACAGCTTCAATCTATCAATACATCAATCGTTGTACTGCAGAACAAAGCTGCCAACTTTTAGCACAAAGGCTGTTGAACCCAATGGAGAAAACAATAATTCTTCAAACCCAAAAGGGAGTTAAAGAACTTGCGCCAAAAGTAGAATGGCGTCAGCAATTTCAGGCTTATGGAATGGAAAACCCTGTAAGCGTTAACACAGAGAATAAAATAGTAAATTGGTTGCAGGAACCTTTTGTTTTCAGGCAATCCTATTGGCGTTTGATTTGTTATTTGGTTCCGTTATTTACTTTGAGTTGTGTAGCATTATATGTTGCTGATGTAATACAATGGTCATTGCTTTCGCTTATCGTTTTTGTCTGCTTTGTTATTTCAACTTTGTTAAGCAAAAAAATAGAGGTTACTTACATGCTGCTGTCTAAAACTGTAACAGAAATAACAACCCTCTTTGCTCAACTGAATCACCTTGAAGCCGAACCTTTTCACAACGATGTTATTTCAAAACTCAAAATCAATATTGAGAGTAAGAGTAATCATAAAGCATCGGTTGAAATAAACAGGCTTACCGCTATCCTCAACCGGTTTGATATGCGGTTAAATGTTTTTGCTTTCTTCTTTCTCAACACATTTTTGTTGTGGGATCTTTGGCAAATGCTTGCGCTTAACCGCTGGAAGGAAAAGAACTCACAAGCTGTTCCAAATTGGTTCAATGCAATTTCAGAAGCTGAAGTTTTAAGTAGCCTAGCAGCTTTATCATTCAATCAGCCGACATGGTGTTTTCCTGAAATTGCAGAACAGCATTTTACATTGCATGGAGAAGATATTGGTCATCCATTAATTGATTCAGCAAAGAGGGTGGACAATTCTTTTAATCTGGAAGGAACTGCAAAAGTGTCGCTAATCACCGGCTCTAATATGGGCGGCAAAAGTACATTCCTAAGAAGCATAGGAGTGAATGTAGTATTGGCATTGATGGGTGCACCTGTATGTGCAAAAAGTTTTTCTATTTCGCCTGTAAGGCTTATGAGTAGTATGCGCATAGCAGATAACCTTGCAGAAAATACTTCTACCTTTTATGCAGAGCTAAAGAAACTTCAGCAAATAATAGAAGCGGTAAACCGTAATGAAAAGATATTTATTTTGTTGGATGAAATACTCCGAGGTACCAACTCACTCGACCGGCATACCGGCTCCAAAGCATTAATAAAACAATTGATCAAACAAAATGCAGTTGCATTCATAGCCACTCACGATGTAGAGTTGACAGTACTTAAAAATGAATACCCAAACGCTATTGCTAATTATCACTTTGATGTACAGGTAGATAAAAATGATGAATTGTATTTTGATTTTAAACTGAAAGAAGGCGTTTGCAAGAGTATGAACGCATCTATATTAATGAAGAAGATTGGGATAGAGATGGGGTAGGGGGATAGAAATGTTAGATTATAAAAAGTATTGCATGATGGAAATTGTAAAAATAATTGCTGTTTATTAGTAAAATATCAATAAGAATTAATTTTGAGTTATTCTATTCCGTAAATTTATGTCAGGGTATTATAATTATTAAATCCATATGGCAAAATTGACACGATACAACAGTTATGACAATTTGAAGGCGAGTTCAAATTTAATTCCAATAAATGAATCCAATCAATTGAAAAAAATATCGGAACTTGAAGACTTTATTAACCTTTTAAGAAAAAAATCTTTAGCGAAGAAAAATCGGGGACACAAGCTTAATGGACAATAGAATAGTTTAGCTGATAGTATCCTTTCTGTTTGTAAGGCCCTCGACAAACATGCTGTTCAATATTTAATTGTTGGTGGTACAGCCGTGGCATTGCACGGATATTTCCGGATGTCTGAAACCCATTCAGGATTGCCAGTTGAAAAACATGATTTGGATTTTTGGTATAATCCTACTTACGGTAATTATTTTAGACTTTTGAATGCATTAGAAGAGTTGGGACAAGATGTATCAGAATTCAAAGAAGAAATAGCACCTAATCCCAGAAAATCCTTTTTCAAATTTGAATTCGAAAACTTCACTCTTGATTTCTTACCAGAACTTAAGGGATTAAAAAACTTTAGATTATCTTATAATGAAAGAGAAATTGTTAGACTAAACGAAATAGAGATTTTATATATTAGCTTAAATGATTTAATCAAGGATAAAGAAATCAATGCCAGGCCAAAAGATTTAAAGGACATTAAGGAGTTAAATTTAAGGCGAAAGAAAAAATAGGAATAATTGCTTCATAATATTTCAAATTCTTTCTTTTTTATAATGATTCCACCCCTTCTTTGTTTTCTTAACAGCAATCCCCCCATTAACGAAATTTTATTAATAAGTATAGCTATATACCTGCATACCCAATTACCTTTGATGTAATCAAATACTTCTTAAATGAAAATTTCAAAATTTGCTTTTGCCCTTTTGGCTATAGTTTTTTTGGTATCATGCTCGGGTCGTAAGAAATTGGCCATGCAATTGGCAAAGTATGATACGCTCAACATGTTTTACAACAACACGCAGTTGCAGTTAGAAAAATGTAGAGAAGATGTTGCTGAAAGTGCTCGTAAAAGATCGCAGTTACAAAATGATATTGATAACCTGAACAAGCAGATTGCTTTTCTTAAAGAGAATAACAACACCTTTGTTAGTCAGTTAAAAGACTTGTCTGTTATCTCCAGTACCCAAGCTGAAAGCATCAAGAAATCTATGGAAAACATTGGTTCTAAAGATGCTTATATACAAGACCTCAACAGAGCCATGGCTCGAAAAGATTCATTAAATATGGCTTTGGTGATGAACCTGAAAAGTGCCTTGTCAGACATTAATGATACAGACATACAGATAAAGGTAGAGAAGAGTGCGGTGTACATTTCTATCTCTGATAAACTACTTTTCAAAAGTGGAAGTTATGATGTTACAGATCCTGCAAAAGTTGTCTTGGGCAAAGTAGCACAAGTGCTGAACAGCAAGCCGGATATAGAATTTTTAGTTGAAGGCCATACAGATAATGTGCCCATTAAAAACAGTTGTATTGCGGATAATTGGGACCTTAGTGCCAAACGTGCAACATCTGTTATTCGAATTTTGCAGAACCAATATGGCATTAATCCCAAGCGTATGACAGCAGGTGGCCGCAGCGAATATGTACCACTTACGGGCAATGATACTGTAGAAGGGAAATCTGCTAATCGCCGAACCCGCATTGTGATTTTACCACAATTGGATCAATTCTTTAAATTATTAGAAAAGCCGCAGGGATAAGGTTTTAATAATTATCAGCAAATCCTCAAAATTCAGGGATAAGAAACAATTGGTTCTTATCCCTTTTTTGTTTTATTCCTGACGCTATCATACACCTTCAAAAACGTTTCAACTGCAGCTTTCCCTTCTTCACCCAAATCAAGAGAAAAATTGTTGACATAAAGTTCAATATGTTTGCGCATTACATCTTCACTCATTTCCTGCGAATGACTGCTTACATAAGGTGAAATTTTGGGGTAATGTCCGAACGAATATTCCAGGCTTTTTCTGATTAGTTTATCTACCTGTTGCTGTAGCTTTTGGTCAAATGACTTTTTCATAACAATACCTCCAAGCGGTATTGGTGAACCGGTTTTTTCTTCCCAATATTGTCCAAGATCCATCAGTTTTACCAAACCTTTATCCTGATACGTAAAACGGTTTTCGTGAATAATAACTCCTGCATCTACCTTTCCTTCCAATACTGCATTTTCTATTTCATTAAATACTAAAAATTGTTTCTTTTTAGCAGTAGGAAATGCAAACGAGAACAACAAATGTGCAGTTGTATTTTCACCCGGAATAGCCACGGTCATTTCTTCAATTGCTTTATTAAGATTAGTGACGGCTTGTTTGGAAATGAGCAATGGCCCTACCCCTTTTCCCAATGCGCCGCCACTGTTGAGTAAAGTATAATTTTGTATTACCAATGGCAACACTCCGTAACTTATTTTACTAATGTCCAGTTTTCCTTCTATGGCCCATCTGTTAAGGGTTTGCACATCTTCAAGCAGTGGTTTAAAGTGTATTCCTTCCGTATCTATTTTCCCATTTACCAATGCATCAAAAATAAAGGTGTCGTTTGGGCAGGGACTGAATCCTATAGTAAGTTCCATCTCTATAATGTTTGAGGTAAATGTGTTAACTTTTCTAAATAGTCAAGTACTACTTGCGACAAATTTTCCAAAGCATCTTTCATTGCCCATTTGCTTTTATCACGTTCCCCAACAATATTGCTGACCGACCTTATTTGTATAAAAGCAGTTCCGGTTTTAATGCAGCAATAGTGCAGACTTGCACCTTCCATACTTTCAAGTGCAGGATGATACTTTTCTAGCAATTGCATGATTCTTTGGTGGTTAGTAGTTACTTCATTTACAGTTATTGCATTAACAATTTGCAGGTTGGAAAGGTTCCATTTGTAGATATTTATATTTTCTAGTCTGCTATCGCAAAATGGGTAATCATTTGTTTGAACTAATTGTAAATCAAAAAGGTCTTTAAATATACCGGATTCATTTACGCCCATATCTCCAAGAAATTCATTTTTAATAACGAAAACAGTACCTAATGTAACTCTTGAATCAAAAGTGCCTGCAATACCTGCCTGAATAATCAAATCTGGTTTTTGGGTAAATATTAATTCAGCTATTGAAAAACAGGCGGCTAACATTCCTACACCAGTAATCTTAAAATCAATATTAATATCCAACCGGTCACTTATAAACGATGAATCAATTTTTTGCCGGAGCAACGCAATTTCTTTATCGGTTGCAGCAACTATTACAATTTTCATATCAGGCAAAGGTCGGGGTTAGTTGGCTTCGCTTAAAATTTCAATTACTACCTTTGCAAAAATTTGTATTGGGAATGGTTTATCTGACACGTTTAGAACACTTTAATGCGGCTCATAAGTTGTACAATCCGCAGTGGAGCAGAGAAAAGAATGAAGAGGTTTTTGGGGTTTGTGCCAATGAAAACTGGCACGGTCACAATTTTGAACTTTTTGTAACAATAAAAGGCAATCCTGATCCTGAAACAGGTTTTTTGTTTGATGTTAAGAAGTTGAGTAAACTAATTAAGGAACACGTTGTTGATAAGCTTGACCATAAAAATTTAAACATAGATGTACCCTTTTTACAGGGAAAAATGTGCAGTACAGAAACGTTGGCAATGGAAATATGGAAGCAATTGCAACCACATTTACCAACATTTGTATCATTACATTGCATAAAACTATACGAGACACCACGCATTTATGTTGAGTATTTTGGCGATTAACCATTTGCCGTAAGGCAATAATAATATTAATTATGAATAATAAGGTTGCCGTTTACAGAAAGGAACATTTTAACGCAGCACACAGATTAAACAATCCTGCCTGGGACAATCAAAAAAATGCCGAGGTTTTTGGTAAATGTAATAATCCCAGTTACCATGGGCACAACTATGAACTAATTATCAAATTAATTGGTGAACCTGATCTTGAAACAGGTTATGTAATAGATCTAAAAGTTTTAAGCGACATTATACAGGAAAATGTATTAGTACGTTTTGACCACAAAAACCTTAACCTTGATACAGTTGAATTTAAGAACCTTAACCCAACTGCTGAAAATATTGCAAGGGTTATTTATAATATTTTAAGGGAGAAAATTGAACCTTCTTTAGACTTACAGGTTAGATTATATGAAACAGAAAGGAATTTTGTAGAATATCCCGCCCATTAAAAAACTATCAAAACAATTACACCTTATGGCTTATATCAAAACTGAATCTTACGATCAGGATGTTACGGAAGCTTTAATGAAAAATTATAAAGAGGCAATCGGTCTTTTGGGCGAAGATCCTAATAGGGAGGGTTTGATAAAAACACCCGAAAGAATGGCTAAGGCAATGCAGTATATAACTCAAGGATATGGTCAGGATGCTACCGCTATCCTTAACTCTGCTAAGTTTCACGAAGAAATGAGTGAAATGGTCATTGTAAAAGATATAGAAATATACAGCATGTGCGAACATCATATGTTGCCTTTTTTTGGCAAAGCACATGTTGCTTACATTCCTAACGGATGGATTACAGGCTTAAGTAAAATTGCCCGGGTGGTAGATGTGTTTTCCCGCAGGCTTCAGGTACAGGAGCGGTTAACCACACAAATATTGGATGCTATAACTTCATCGCTCAATCCATTGGGTGTAGCAGTGGTTATTGAAGCATCGCATCTCTGTATGATGATGCGTGGTGTTTCTAAACAAAACTCACTTACTACAACTTCAGCATTTTCCGGTGAGTTTGAAAAATATCCCACAAGAAATGAATTTTTGAAACTTATTTCCAAAGCACATAACTAATAACTAGTGGATATCAGTAATGTTCAGTTGCATAGGCCTAAACGGTTATCGCATTGGTATGATTCCTTGATTATATTAGACTATTTAAATTTCAAAATCGTATAACTATAAGTATTTTTGAAAAAAAAATACTTTATGAGTCATGCATTTGTTTTTCCGGGACAGGGTAGTCAGTTTGTAGGAATGGGCAAGTCTTTGTACGATTCCAATGCACATGCAAAAAAACTTTTTGAGCAGGCAAATGAAATACTTGGATTTCGGATATCTGATCTCATGTTTGCCGGAACAGATGAAGACCTTAAGCAAACCAATGTTACTCAACCTGCTGTTTTTATACATTCGGTAATTGCTTACCTTACGCTAGACAGTCCCGTGCCTGCTATGGTTGCGGGTCATTCTTTGGGTGAATTTTCTGCGTTGGTAGCCAACAAAACTCTGGGTTTTGAAGATGCGCTTAGATTAGTAAGCATAAGGGCAAAAGCTATGCAAAAAGCCTGTGAGTTGCAACCATCTACTATGGCTGCGGTTTTGGCTTTGGCCGATGATAAAATAGTAGAAATCTGTAACGAAATTCAACAGCAAACAGGAGAAGTTGTTGTGGCAGCAAATTATAATTGTCCCGGTCAATTGGTGATAAGCGGTAGCATAAAAGGAATTGAAATAGCCTGCGAAAAAATGAAGGCAGCAGGTGCTAAAAGGGCACTTGTATTACCTGTGGGAGGAGCTTTCCACAGTCCGCTTATGCAACCGGCTAAAGAAGAATTGGCAGCAGCAATTAATGAAACCATATTTAATACTCCAATTGCGCCGGTATATCAAAACGTTGTAGCAGCAGCCGTTACCGATCCTGCACAGATTAAAATCAACCTTATTAATCAACTGACAGAAGCAGTCCGTTGGACACAAACAATACAATCTATGGCCGCTGATGGGGCTACTTATTTTACAGAAGTTGGGCCCGGAAAAGTATTGCAGGGTCTTGTATCCAAAATCTTTAAAGAAGCAATAACGGATGGTGTGAGTTAGCCTTTAATGCTCTTTCGTAACATATTCTTAAATATAAACCCTTTATTCCTTATGGAGTAAGGGGTTTTTTAATTTGTGGATTGCTGATATATAAAATATAAATTGCAGTATTTATATTATTCAACCACGTTTTAAACGTTACCTATCAAAATAGGATTTAATCATGAATTATTATTTGCATAGGACTTTGTTCAAAATGGGTTTTTTCAAAAAAGTCAACACTAAATTGAATGCTACAATTAATAATAAAAAATTTGTTATACCTGTCATAAATGAAGCAGGGTATCACAATATAATGCCAATCGAACCGTGGTTTCAGGCATTACTAAAAGATTTGTTTTCAACAAAAAAAGGAGCAATGGTAGATGTGGGTATGAATATTGGTCAAACACTTATAAAAACTGCATCAATAGATAGCGAAAGACATTATATTGGGTTTGAACCAAATCCACTTTGTTACCATGTTTGCAAGGGATTGGTTAATGAAAACAAGCTTGCTAATTTTAATGTATTTCCAAGTGGATTGTCAGATGAAACGGGATTTCTTACGTTGTATATTGATAAAGAATACAGCAGCGGCGCATCTGTACTAAAAGACTTTAGAAAAAATATGACTCGCTTCAACCAACAATTAAATATTCCTGTATTTATTGGTGATGAAGTAGAAGCAATTAAAAATGAAACCCAAATTGCAGTAATAAAAGCAGATGTAGAAGGTGCAGAATTGGAAGTGGTGAAAGGTTTGCAAAAAACGATTAACAGAACGCACCCTTGTCTTGTTTTAGAAATTCTTCCTGTTTACAATGAAAAGGAAGAAAATGGGCAATACAGACAAAAAAGACAGGATGAGTTATTAGGCCTTTTGAAAAGCATGGGCTATAATTTTTACCTCATTAACGAAAGCAACTGTACTTTAACCTACTTAACAGATATAGCAGTGCATGGCGATATGCACCGCACCAATTATTTATTTATTCATAAAGATGATGCATCTATAATCGGTCAATTCCACCATTTTTCTTTGGTAGCATAAGGGCATTCATTCATAAGGCTATTATATGTTTTTAATCTCTTCATAGACTTTCCTTTAATAACGCCGTTCTGTATGCTTACATTTGAATAATTTTTTAAAAATTTATTCATTATGCGCCTTTACAGAAATACGATCTTGATTTTAAAATTATTGCTTTTGCAATCATTTTTTTGGAACTCATCAAATGCCCAAATAGTCTGTGGCCCTGCACTTGGACATGTAGAACTAAGGACTGCACAATTATGGATACAACTTCAACCTACCGTTAAAAAAGTAGCCGTTAACTATTGGAAAAGCGGACAGAAAGCTATATCTAAAACTGCCAACTACATCGGCACTTTAGGCAATGAATTTGCGACATCAAAAGTCCAGCTTAACGGACTGGATGTAAATACTACTTACGATTATGAATTTGTGATTGATGGAAAACCAATTTCTACCACACAAGGTCATTTTACCACACAAGACTTATGGCAATGGCGAAAACCTGCACCTGACTTTAGTTTCATAACCGGAAGTTGCTCATATTTTAACCAACCCGAGTATGACAGACCCGGTAAGCCTTATGGTGGGGATAGTTCCATCTTTGAAACTATGGCTAAAGAAAAATCTGCCTTCATGCTTTGGTTGGGAGATAATTGGTACACCCGTGAAGCCGATTACCAAAGCGAGTGGGGGCTTAACTACAGGCCCATGCACGACCGTAGCTTAAAAGTTTTGCAGCCATTTTGGAAGTCTATGGGGCACTACGCTATTTGGGACGACCATGACTACGGCCCCAACGATGCAGACAAAAGCTACGTACTAAAAGAAGCCAGCAGAAAAGTTTTTATAAACAATTGGTGCAACCCATCTTTTGGCGAAAATGGCAAGGGTATTTACTCAAAATTCAGTTACAACGATGTGGACTTTTTTCTGTTAGACGACCGTTGGTTCCGTAGCAACGATGAAACACCCGATAGCTTAGACGGAAAACCAAATGATGACAAAAGGATGTTTGGTAAAGAACAAATGGAATGGTTTAAAAATGCTATGAGGCAAAGCAATTCCAACGCCAATGTACATTTTAGGATTATTGCCACAGGCAGCCAGGTGATTAATCCGGTTTCACCCTGGGACTGCTTTAGGCATTTCCCCGCAGAGTATAAAGAAATGATGGATTTTTTGCAAGAGGAAAAAATAAATGCAGTAGTTTTTTTAACAGGCGACAGGCATTTAAGCGAAATAAACAAAGCAGACAGAAGCGGCGCCTACCCAATGTATGACATTACATCATCACCACTCACCTCGGGTCGGTCAAAATACAACGATCA
Source organism: Segetibacter sp. (assembly GCA_031423805.1). Classification (GTDB taxonomy): domain Bacteria; phylum Bacteroidota; class Bacteroidia; order Chitinophagales; family Chitinophagaceae; genus Segetibacter. The sequence continues at coordinate 12,668 of JANPGE010000054.1, forward strand.
GGAAAAGGATAACCCGGCAAGAATACTAAGCGTGGTAGGGCAACAAAACTACACTCGAATAACTTTTACCGGTCAGGGTAAAGAGCGTAAAATGAAAGCGGAATTTATCGGAATTAAAGGAGATAAATTGTCCGAATGGGATGTGAGTTTGAAGGATATTTCGTTTTAAGAAAAATTTGATAGGTTTGAGTACAGCCATCCCAAATATCATCAAAGACTTCAAGATTGATATTCGCTATTGACAACAGTTATTGCATAGGGAACCTTATTCTCATGGGTTTCAAGCGAAGCGAAGGAATTCTGAAACATGTGAAGCAGTTTCTGCTTTCTTCCCCCCTCTCACTTGGGAGAGGGGCAGGGGGTGAGGTCGTCTCCGTTCCAGCAACGAAGCCCGGCAGCTTGAGCCCTTGATAAAAAATTAAATAGGCTTTAAAGTAAACTTAAAAATTTATTTTAGTCAAATAATAAAAGCCCCTCCAACAAAGTGTTGGAGGGGCTTTTATATAATTAAGATTCTAAAAATTTTATTGTTTTACAAACCTTTCAGCACTGCTGTTGCAACCATTGTTACAAACAACTTTAATACTGTAAGATCCTTTTGCTAAACCTTTTACATTCAGTTGCAGGTTGTTGTCACCGGCAACTAATTGGGTTGAGTTTTGCATTACTATTCTACCTGCCAAATCTGTAACTACCAAAGTTACTTTTTCATTGTTTGGAGATGCTATTGCCAAACGCAGATTATTAACTGCAGGGTTTGGATAGATAGAAGCAATACTTAAAGCTGTTGCTTTTGTACCTTTTACCAATACAACATTGCTATAGCTAAATTTACCATCTTTATCTATCTGCTTTAAGCGATAATAATTTGAAGTAGCAAATGGTTTGCTGTCTGTAAAGTCATATTTCAGGTTTCTGTTGCTGTTTCCACCTTCACTTTTTGTAGCAACGAAAGATAATTTAGAGAAATTAGTTCCGTCCGCACTACGTTGTAATTCAAACCCCGTATTGTTACTTTCAGATGCAGTAGACCAGCTTAATTGATTTGTTGAACCTACTCTTTCGCCGGTAAAATTTAAAAGTGTCACAGGAAGACCGTTCTCGGCCACTATTGTAATGTCATCTATACCAATAAAATTACCAAATTGGCTAACACCTTCAAAACCTATCTGTACTGTTTGACCTGCATAGTTTGGTAAATCATATTGATGATTAACCCAACCCGGTATTGGAAATTGAGGGTCATTTCTTTGATAGCCCTGAAGTCTTGTCCATGTTACTCCCTTGTCAGTTGATATAACCAAATATATACTGTCAAGAAATATATTGGGTGCAGTAGAATATGCTGTATCATGGCTCATCCAAAATGAAACATAAAAATTATTGGATGTGCCTAAAGGTGGAAAACTCAAACAATTGGAATGTAAAATGGCGTCGGAACTTGCAACATTATAAGAGTCAAAAAGATAAAACTTATTGCCGCTATGTGGTGCTAATGAATCTGTAGTTATTGATGTTGCCGGGTTATCAAGTTTTCCTGTTTGTATTCCCCAGGCATTGTTTCCTAAAAGAGTTTTTACGTAACTAAAATAATCAAGAGGGGTATTTTCCGCTCCTTCTAAAGCCGGGAAAGTTGAAGTGGTGGTAGTGGTGGTAAGAACAGTTCGCAAAGTATCATTGGTTGAATTTCCATCACCAGCAAATGTAACTACCGCCTGTATGATATTGGCACCTGTATTTGGTAAATTTATACCACTAAAATTCATGGTTTCATTACCTCCGGGAGATATTGCAGTAGTATTTGTAAGTGTGGTTGTATATGAATTAGCTCCACTTATAGTCAAGGCGATAGATGCAGCACCTGCGGCTATAGTTGTAGTAGTGCCTTCATTGTTAACTAGTACACCAATACTTTGGGGTGATGAAAAACAAGAAGAGGCAGGTACGGTTAAATTGGCTATAGATGCGTCTGTTGCATTTACATGCGCAAATCTGATAAATGGTCTAAATGCTGAAAGGCTTGTTAATTGTGTAGTACCAGCCACAGGGGCTGCTGTAGCATTTAGCCTTCGTGTAGCGTTAGTAATACCCACGGCGGCATCAAAAGTTACAGGTGCAGTGCGTGGTACACCGTCAAGTCTTTCAAACATAACCTGAAGGTTTGAACCTGCAGTTCTTATGAATGTTGTTGTAAGATCAATGCCAAACCAACCAGCCGCAGCAAGATCTACAGTACCAGTGTATACTTGTGTATAACCAGTTTTATCATAAGTACCTGCTGCAAATGTGTTAGTGGTTGAGGGAATATTTTTCAGATATACAGAAAAATTTCCAAAACTTGTAGGTGTTCCGGGTGCATTTACACTTATTTCAATGTGATTAATAGCAGTGCCTGCAGTAATAAAATTTGCCGCACCTATCTCTGTTTCAGAATAGATAATTTCTCCAACATGATATCCACTGTTACCGGTAACAATGTTTTGTGATGTGGATGGACTAGTTGAGATCTCTACAGATTGACTGTTCGCATTTATATATGCAACTAGAAAAAAGCATACTGAAAAAAGTCTAAAAAAATTGTGTAAAATTTTTTTCTTCATAATGAGGGGTTTGTTTTAAAATATAATTATCCCAAATTTAGCATTTTTAGCTAATTGATGTGCTTTTGAGCTTTATTTTTTTTCTTAAAAGCTTTTTGGCAAGTTTTCTAGATTAACATCATCGGAAAATTTCCTCTAAATTGCTTTCTTAAGATTGAAATATTCAAATTATATGACCATCAACCCCACCCGCCTCCAACAACATTTTGAAGCCATGTCCTTAATTGGAAAAATTGGAGAAACCGGTACCTGCCGTCCCACGATGACCCCGCTGGAGAAGCAAGGTTTTGAATTAGCGGCAGGTTGGATGAAAGAGGCGGGTATGACTACAAAAATTGACAACTTCGGCAACCTGATCGGCAGGCTAAAAGGAACTGATGATTCCCTACCTGTACTTATGATGGGGTCACACTTAGACAGTCAACCCTATGGTGGCCGTTTTGATGGTGTAGCGGGTGTATTGTGTGCTATTGAAGCCGTACATGCTTTAATGGAACAAGGTATCACTCCCGAAAGAAGCATTGAAGTAATTTCCTTTGCAGATGAAGAAGGATGGCGGTTCAACAAAGGTTTGTTTGGTAGCCGTGGCATATTGGGTAAATTGGAAGAAGGTGAATTAGACAGAACGGATAAAGACGGCATTACCCGCAGGCAGGCTTTGATTGATTTTGGCTGCGACCCTACCAAATTCAAAGATTCAGAATATAAACCTGGCAGTATTCATTGCTTTCTCGAATTGCATATTGAACAAGGGCCTATTCTCGATATGGCCAACAAGCCTATTGGTGTTGTGAGTGGCATTTCCGGCCCGTTGTGGCTTACCGTTAAGCTGAAAGGTATGGCAGGTCACGCAGGCAGTGTGCCTATGGCCATAAGAAAAGATGCTTTGGTAGGTGCAGCAGAAATTATTATTGCGCTTCGCGAAATTGCTACGCAAATACCCGGTGCGCCTACTGTTGGTACAGTTGGTACACTCAACGTTTTTCCTGCAAGCAGAAATATAATACCAGAAGAAGTTACGTTTACAGTTGACCTCCGCGACATAGACCTTGGCCGCCGAAACCGTTACGAGACGCAACTTAGAAAGAGTATTGAAACCATTACTCAAAAACATGGCCTTACCTATTCAATTAGCGAAGACACCAACAGCGAACCTCGTTATTGTGCCGATTGGATAAAAGAAATCATTCACAATCAATGCAAATCCTTACAGCTAGATGCACCCGAACTAATGAGCGGACCATTTCACGACTCGTTGGCATTGTCTTATGCCTGTGATTATGGAATGATTTTCGTCCGTTGCAAAGACGGCATCAGCCACAATCCTTTAGAGTATTCATCTTATGAAGATTTAGCCTTGGGAACAGAAGTATTATTGGGGGTAATAAAGCAAATTATTGCAAATAACAAATGACAAATTGGTAGGCTGCTAAATAATTGAGTAGCAGTTTTTGTCAACTTCATGTTATCAAAACTTCAAAAGCATCATACTTAACCGTGTTGTATTATCATTCAGAAATTTTTTTTTTTAAAAATTTATAGTATTGTAAAAAGGTATTGGTATATTTACAATAGCTATTTCTAAAGCAATGAATATCTGGTTTAAAAATAGTTTTGCATTTTTATCCCCCTTTTCTTAATTAATAACATACGCTAAAAAATGATTTTTCACTTTTAAATGTATATATTATGGAAAGATTTACACACACCAACCGAATCAAAGAGAACATCATTACTGCAATTTTGGTGGTAAGTTTTATAGCCTATATTGCTTTTGTGATTTTTAGTAAATAACTTTTTTTTGGCGCATCCGGTTTTGGTTCCTTGCAGAAATTGTGGGCTTACTTTAGCATTGTAAATAAGATAGTTAGGAAGGTTGTATGTTTCCTAATGAAACGGATTGTTTTGTTTATCCAAAGCGTTATAAATGCTAATCAAGGGTGGAAAATGTTTCTATTAGTGCCTTTAGACACGGTATGTCGTTAGGCACGGTATGTCGAGTAGAAAAGCATGGTTTTATGTCTTTTTAAGTTCCGCCAAGGCGAGACGAAATGCCCCCCTGACCTGACGGACGGGTTTGCCGAATGGGTTTTTAAACACATATCGTCCCTACCGGACTTTTAATGTACCGTTTGGTCTTATTCTACTACAACCGACATTTAGTGCCTAATGGCACTTTCAACACTTGATTGGCATTATAAATGGTAACTGGCTTGTCCATTTTTCCTTAAGGTTATTTTTGTTTCTTACAAATGTTTGAATCAATTTTTTCCTTGCATTTTTTCAATAATGCTTGTCGTAGAAAAACCTTCAATGATTGGGTTAATCACTATTATTCCCCCAAATGCAATTACTTCTTTTGCCCCCACAATCTGATCTTGGGTGTAATCGCCACCCTTTACCAAAACATCAGGTAAAATTGCTTGTATTAATTCAAGCGGCGTGTCTTCATCAAACAATGTAACTGCATCTACTATAGCAAGGCTTGCCATGATAAGTGCCCTGCTGTTTTCGTCATTCACAGGTCTTCCTTCCCCTTTAAGGCGTTTGGTGCTGCTGTCGGTATTTAATCCAACAATTAAAATATCCGCTTCTTTAGCAGCTTCGCTTAGCGAGGAAATATGACCCGCATGCAATATGTCAAAGCAGCCATTGGTAAAGACAATTTTCTTACTTAATAATCGCCAACGGGCTACAGCTTTTACCAATTCTTCACGGGTATATATTTTTTCAGGGATTACTTGTGACTGCTTCATGTTTATAGTTTTTTTTATTGTACCATGGTAATATACCCAGACTTAAAAAGCCAACAATTATTATGATGATAAATTGAGCAAACCATTGCATGGTTCCATTGGCAAATCCTATTTCAAAATTAATCCCGTTTTGTTGTAAAATCTTTGCCATAAAAAAAGCATAGGCACCAATACCCCCGGGAGTTAGTATCATGCCAATACTTGCAAATGCCAATGCTGAAACCGCAGCTTCAAAAGGCAAGCCTGCAGTACCTGTGGTGCCATAAAACCCCACCCAGGTACCCAATAAGTATAATGCCCAGATACCTATACTGGAGAAGATGAACTGCCATTTGTGTTTCATGTCTTTTACACTCAAAAGGCCCTGTAAAATGCCACTGAAAACAGCATGTATTTTATGTACAATTTTTATCTGATCGTACTTTCTTAGCAGCATTCTTATAATAACTATCACCACCAATAAAATACCACCGGTAATCATTAATTTTTTTAAATCAAATGATCCGGCTTTATCAAGAAAAACACTTTTTAACATGTTCATTCCATACTCGCCTATGATTTCAAACTGAAGGGTAAAAGCAGCAACAAAAATTAATAATAGACAAAGTACATCAAAGGCTCTTTCAGCTACAATAGTACCTATCAGTTTGTCGGCAGGAACATGTTCATATTTAGCCAAAATGGTACACTTCAAAACCTCACCCAATCTCGGTACAGCCAGGTTGGCCAGGTAACCAATCATAACTGCGAAAAATGTATTGGGAAAAGATGGGTTAAAACCCATTGGGTGAATAAGCATTTTCCACCGCAAAGCTCTTAATACATGGCTTGCAGAAAGGATAAAGAAAACGGGTATGAAAAGCCAGTAATTTGCTGTTTTGAAAACTCTTTTAAAGTCTTCCCATTTATCTGCCGGTATCTGATGCAAACTCCACCAAACCAAAAAGAAGCCCACCCCCAAAAAGGACAGGTATTTTAATAAGTTTAGTATTTTCTTTTTCATGGTGGATGTTTTCCATTTGCAATATAGCATATTGCAGGACAATTGGAATTTTGGATGTGGCTGATGTCATTTATAAATATTATTGAAAGACTAAAAGCAGGTTGTTTTATCAGGAATTCTGCAGTGAATTAAATTATCCATTAACCCGCATATTGTCTATTAATCTAACCTCGCCAATAAAGGCAGCTATCAGGGCTACTGCCGGGTTATGATTTATTTCATTAATAGTAGCTAAGCATGTAGGTTCAGCAATAGCTACATAGTCCACTTTATTAAATCGATGTGATAAAAGAAATTGCGTTGCATAAGCGCACAACTCATTGGGATGTATTGCGTGAATATTTTGTTTTATGTATGTAAGCATTTGGTAAATGGCTACAGCCTCTTGCTTTTGACTTTCTGTAAGCCTTTGGTTGCGGCTACTCATTGCCAATCCGCTATTTTCTCTTAGTGTTTCACCTAAAATGAGTTGAATTGGGCTCTGAATAATTTCAATTAGCCTTTTTAAAACCATACATTGTTGAAAATCTTTTTGACCCAAAAACAAAAAATCAGGTGAAACAATATTGAGTAACTTATACACTACCTGACAAACTCCCTGAAAATGACCGGGTCGGTAGCTACCCTCTAACACATTTTCAAGGTTCCCAAGATCATAATGCGGAAGGTTTTCAGTACCCTGCGGGTAAATTTCGACTGCTTGTGGCAAAAACAAAATATCGCAACCTGCTTTTTCCAACAACAAAATATCATTTCCTATGGTAATGGGGTAATTTTCAAAATCCTTCTTATTGTTAAATTGGGTAGGGTTTACGAATATGCTGCAAATGCTAATTTCGCACTGTTTTTTACTTAATTCCAATAGCGAAATATGGCCTTGATGCAATGCACCCATTGTAGGAACGAAACCTTTCGTTTTTGACTGTAAAGAGCCTTTAGAAAGATATAATTGTAAGTCTGCGGCTTGCTTAAATAGCTTCATTTCAATGGGTTAGGTGGGCAAAAGTGCTTAATATAGGCTGTTTTGATAATTTTTATTAACTTTGCAAACTCTTTTTCTAAAGGGTTTCATCAAAGTAAACCAAATCGGAATAATGTCAACAAAGAAAAGAATTTTATTTATTGCTAACGAAATGTCGCCATATCTTGAGCTGACAGAATTTGCAGAAATAGTGAACAAGCTGGCGATAAAAAGTAACGATGCAGGGTTAGAGGTAAGGTGCATAATGCCGAGATTTGGTATAATTAATGAAAGAAGACACCGCCTGCACGAGGTGGTAAGATTATCAGGTATAAACGTAAGTGTTGATAATGATGATTATCCGCTTCAGATCAAAGTGGCATCATTGCCCAATGCCCGTTTACAGGTTTATTTTTTGGATAATGAAGATTTTTTCAAAAGAAAATTTGTTTTTAACGACGAAGAAGAAAAGTGGTATGATGACAATGATTTAAGAACCATATTCTTCTGTAAAGGAGCTTTGGAAACGGTCAAAAAATTTGGCTGGCCTCCTGACGTTATCCATTGCAGCGGTTGGATGACAGGTTTGATACCACAATACCTGAAAACTATTTATAAAAAAGAGCCGGTATTTGCCAATGGCAAAGTTGTTTATACCCTCAACAGTTCTACTTTTGACGATAAGTTAAGCGATGATTTCTATAAAAAAGCCATCATTCACAATTCTTTGAAAGAAAAAGACATGGAGGTTTTTAAAGAAGGAACCAACATTGCTTTACAAAGAGGTGGGGCCACTTATGCAGATGCTATCACTTTTGGATCTGATACCGTTGATAAAAAACTGGTGGCAGAATTTTCTAAAGTAAAAGGTAAAAAAGTTATTCCCTTCAAGGGTTGGGATACTGATTTAACAGAGTATTTGGAATTGTATAACGACCTTGCCCCTTAGTAATTTTACCTTATAATTTAACCTGTTTCACTCCGGATGCGTAAGTTTATTTTAATAGCTGCAGCTATTGTTTTTACTATTGCAGCTTGTACCAAAATTGAATCAACAACATTAGGTTCTGGTCTCATTCCCCCTGTAGATGGGGTAAATACATTTGATACTACATTAGACGTTTATACCAATACTTATCTGGATTCACTCGGTATGGAAGCTAAGTTTTATAAAAGCGACGATCAGGTTATTGGTGTTATTAAACATGACCCTGTATTTGGTAAAACAGAAGCAAGAAGTTATTTCGAATTGAAACCTACGTATTACAAATACACCTTTCCTGCAGATACTTCTTTGTATTCAGATAGTGCAGTTCTTATTTTGAGCTACAGAGGTATTTTTGGAGATAGTACCATCTCCCGTATACCGCAGGATTGGGAGGTATATGAAATCAATGACAGCATTCAACCCTATACCATTTACCCTGTAAGTAAAACTTTTACCGAAGGCCCAAGGCTTGGTAAAAAAACAATTTATCCTGATAGCCTTGTTAATACAATTGATTACGGGTTTGAAAATGCAAGAAATCAAATCAGGATTCCGTTGGATACTGCTTTTGCTAGAAAATTGATAAAGATTTTTGATACTTCAATAGATAAAAGTGGTGCCTATGATAATGATTCAAACTTTAGAAGCAGATTCAAAGGTTTTGAAGTTAGACCATCGTCCTCATCAGATGGCAATGCACTTATTCGTATCAATTTGTTAGATAGTAATACCAAGTTGGCATTATTCTACCATTATAGAGTAAAAGATACTGCAAAAGATTATACCAAGGAGGTTAGTTACTTCAGGTTTAGCCCCGGAACTTTTCTTCCTATATCCGCCAGTGCAAACTATATACACCGGGATAGGACAGGTTCTGAAGCACAGACTAACTTTGCAAGTAACGTAAACGATGATAAAGTTTACCTGCAAACCACCCCGGGAACTTTTGCTACCATTAAAACCCCAACTCTTGCTAATTTTCCAAATGCTATAATACACAGGGCCGAGTTAGTTGCCATACAGGTACCCGAAACGGATCCTATGGTTAAAAAGTTCTCTGTTCCAAATTTCTTATTATTGAGTCGGTACGATAGTACAAATAAGTTCAAGAGAAATGTTCCAAATGATTTGTTGGTCAGTGGTGGTCAGGACAATTTCGCAACTTTTGGCGGATATCCTTACAACCGAACAGTTGGGTCAGAAACTGTAAAAGCTTACAATTTTGATTTGACAAGATATGTGCAGGGTGTAGTTACCAGAAAAGATTCTGTTTTCACGTTAAGATTATCAGCACCTACAAACGATTCTATATATTACACATCTCCTTATCCCACCAATTTTTATGGTGGTATTTATTATATTTTGCCCAGCGCAGCAAATACTGCAGCAGACGGTAGGGTAATTCTGGGAGGGGGAGGAGGAAGTGCGGCTACAGCCCCTTATAGAATGAGGTTACGTATTATTTATTCAAAACTTTAGGCAAATACTTTTCTCCCCTATATTTGCAACTCTAAAAAAATAAATTTTTCCCCTTTATGCCTTATTTATTTACTTCTGAAAGTGTATCTGAAGGACATCCTGATAAAGTTGCTGATCAAATTAGCGATGCGCTTATTGACAATTTTCTTGCATTTGATGCAGAAAGTAAAGTAGCATGCGAAACATTGGTAACAACCGGACAGGTAATACTTGCCGGTGAAGTTAAAAGCCGTGCTTACCTTGATGTGCAGGAAATTGCACGTGGTGTGATCCGTAAAATAGGTTACACTAAGAGTGAGTATATGTTTGAAGCCAACAGTTGCGGTATTTTATCTGCAATTCACGAGCAATCAGGCGATATTAATCAGGGTGTGGATAGAAAGACTAAAGAAGAACAAGGTGCCGGAGATCAGGGAATGATGTTTGGTTATGCAACCAACGAAACTGAAGACTATATGCCACTTGCATTAAATCTTGCTCACAAACTATTAGAAGAACTTGCTGCACTAAGAAGAGAGAACAAACAAATTAAATACCTAAGACCTGATGCAAAAAGTCAGGTAACCCTAGAATACGATGACAACAATGTACCATCAAGAATAGATGCAATTGTTGTTTCTACACAGCACGATGATTTTGGAGCAGATGAGGCAATGTTGGCTAAGATTAATAAAGACATCATAAGCATTTTGATACCTCGTGTAAAAGCGAAGTATCCTAAATATGCGCACCTTTTCAACAATAAGATAAAGTACCACATTAACCCAACCGGCAAGTTTGTAATTGGTGGCCCACACGGCGATACTGGCTTAACAGGTCGTAAAATAATTGTGGATACCTACGGTGGCAAAGGTGCACACGGTGGTGGTGCATTCAGCGGAAAAGATCCAAGCAAAGTGGACAGAAGTGCTGCTTATGCAACACGTCACATTGCCAAAAACCTGGTAGCAGCCGGTTTGTGCAGCGAAGTTTTGGTACAGGTCTCTTATGCTATTGGCGTTGCGCAGCCAACCTCTATCAACGTGGTAACTTATGGTACTGCCAAAGTAGATATGACCGATGGTCAGATTGCTGAGAAGATCATGCAAATGCCATGTTTTGATATGAGACCTTACTTCATAGAGCAAAGGTTGAAATTGCGTACTCCTATCTACAGCGAAACCGCTGCCTACGGACACATGGGCCGCAAAAACGAAGTAGTAACAAAAGAATTCAAAGATCCATACGGTAAAATAAAGAAAGTGAAAGTGGAACTCTTTACCTGGGAAAAATTAGATGCTGTAAAAGAAGTAAAGAAAGTGTTTGGTCTTAAATAGACAATTTTAGAAATAGTAATTTCAATTTTAAAAAACCATAAGCATTTGTAGTGCTTATGGTTTTTTGTATCTTTAAGAAAATATTTTTTTATGGAGGCGGTTGAAAGAAATATAGTGTTTGATGATCAGGGAAATTCTGTGCTTATTTTGGGAAAACAATTTTCAAAAAAGAAAGCAAAAGTAGTAGTACTTTTCAAAGAGGAAGAAGAGGAACTAAGTGAAAAGATGTGGATGAAAATAGCCGATCAGGGAAATGCATTTGATTTTTGGAACGAACCTTCAGAAGATATATACACATTAAATGATGGGATACCTTATAATCAACAAAACAATGAAGTATAAAAATGTTTTAATCAGGTTTCCTTTTGATAATTTAATGGGTAGTATACTTAGACCTGCACTTTGCATAACTGAAAAGCTTACAAAACACAATCAAATTATATTTGCTGCTATTACCAGCAATTTGAATAATGCAACGGAGGCTACTGATATTATTATATCAATAGAAAACTCTAATGGCGAAACAGGACTAAAACTTGACTCTGTTTTAAAAACCCACAAATTAGTTACAGCTTCTGAAAATATAATTGAAAAGGTTATTGGAACACTTCCTGAATCTTACTATTTGCAGTTAAATAATATGTTGATGAAGATATTTTCATTAACCACATAAAATCATTTTCCTAATCTTATTTATTTTGAGAACTTTTAGAAATCAACAGCAACGACCTAAAAAAAATACCCTGATTGTAGGACGTGCCAAAGTAATACAGGCTTTGGAAGACGGCAAACAATTGGACAGAATATATTTAGTAAGCACTGTACATGGAGAAACAGTTGATACTATAAAAAACCTTGCAGAAAAGCTCGGTGTTCCCATCAATAAGGTGCCGGTCGATAAGCTGAACAGCTATAATGTGAGTAATCACGAAGGTTGTGTGGCGGTGATTTCTAAAGTACAATACCAGGATTTGCAATCCGTCATATCATTTGTAGTAGAAAAAGGCGAAGTACCTCTGCTATTAATATTAGACGGCATCACCGACGTAAGAAACATTGGCGCTCTTGCCCGAACTGCATTGTGTACAGGTGTTCATGCCATCATCATCCCCGACAAGGGCGTTGGGGCTTTAAACGAAGATGCAATAGCAACTTCTGCCGGTGCCCTTGAGCAAATTGCAATATGCCGGGTTAACAGCCTGATGAAAACTGTCGATGACCTGCACCTGAATGGTATTAAAGTTTTTGCCAGCGAAATGACTGCGAAAGAAAATCTGTTCAATATTAATCTTTCCGAACCCTGCGCCATAATATTGGGCAGCGAAGACAAAGGCATTTACCCTGCCCTCATGAAAATATGCGATGAGCAATTTAAAATTCCTATGAAAGGTGATTTTGAAAGCCTCAACGTATCAGTTGCTGCGGGAATGATTTTGTATGAGGCCATGAAGCAGCGATTAATGTGAAAATTTGAAAATAGCGCAATTTGAAAATAGCAGGCTAATAAAAATTTCTATATAATCTTAACTATCTTAACAATCTGCGTTCCTAATCTAAAAATGCACCAAATGAAATGCAAACTTTCCTTTGCTATTATACTCCAAAGACGGCATAGGAAACTTGAAGGCGTTGAGAAAGCCTAATGTCAACTTTAGAAACTTGCTGTTGGTTTTTATTTTGGTAAGGTCAATATCGGGTGAAAGATAATATTGCCGGTAGCGCTGTATGTCCCGACGATCAAATACATTGCCTTCTTTGTCTTTCCCAACATTTTCCACTGCACCAAACATACCATCTGCACCATAACCAAAGGCTACATTGAGCCAAGGGGGTAAGTTGCTTTTGGGCATAAAAGATTTAAGATTGGCGCTTAACCAATAGGTTTGGTTGTTGTAATCTTTTATCATGCGCTCTTGCCAGGTTTGTCCGTATAAATAATTGGCACGGTCATTTAAATCCTTAGCCCCATAATTTTCTTTATGAAAAGAAAATTTGTACTTTATGCGTTGGTCGCCCCAAATTAGTTCCTGACCCAAAAATAATCCACTTCCAAACACGTTTGCACCTATGTCGCCCCAACTCCACCCCCATTCAGCACTAAAACCATCCAGGGTTTCTATGACACTTTCATAGGCAAATGCGCTTACTGTGCCAAGTACCGCCGCTTTTCTTTGCTTCATTCCGGCCCACTTCCACATTTCGGTTGTGCCATAGCATGAAATATAACCGCCGTATGCATGACCTACCTTATCTACCTGTTTCCATTCCTTGTTGTCGTCAAAAAAATGAAAACTGCTTTGAGGATAATTGCTGTACCAAGCCGAGTAAAATCCGGCCAAAGAACCGCCGTAACCCACTGCATTGGCAATAGTTACTAGTTTTATGCGTTTCTTATTCTCGGTTCTTGCAGGAGTAAGCGGGGTAAGGTAATTTTCGTATATAATACTGTCCTTTACATTTTGCGAAAAGACGGGTAGTGAAAGTGAAAATAATAATATGGTGAAAACAATACCTTTCATGAATTATTTGTCAAACCTACGGCAATAATGAGTACAAGGGTTTTGCAGAAAGAGTTTTAGTCGTTAAAAATTCTTAAACTTGCGTGGGTAACCACAAAGGACACAAAGAAAGAGAACACAAAGGGAACAAAGCTTATGACGTAAAATGAAATTTCTAATAGGGTAATAGGATTAGCAATTGAAGTACATAGTGCATTAGGACCAGGATTACTTGAAAGTGCTTACAAGGAATGCTTGTACTACAAGATTGAAAAGTCTGGATTAACTGTTCTGAAGGAAAAGCCTAGGCCTCTTGTATTTGAAGATGTAAAATTGGAATGTGGTTATAGAATAGATGTACTTGTTGAGAATAAACTGGTGATTGAGATTAAAAGTGTGGAGGCTTTGACTGATGTTCATTTAGCTCAAACCTTGACTTACATGAAGTTAGGCAAGTACAAGTTGGGATCGCTAATTAACTTTAATGTTGTAAAACTGAAAGATGGAATAAGGCGTGTTATTAATGGTTCTTTAGTTTAGTATTTCATTAATAAATCTTAATAAAGTAAAAATTTTTATAATTTTTTGAAAAACCTTTGTGTTCTTTGTGAAAAACTCTGTGTTCTTTGTGGTTAATGAGAAAAGCATAGAAAAAGCTACATAGTTGTAATGCAGATGAATGTATTGCGACCCCGCCTTAGCGGGGCAGGCAGCAAGGATGATTAATCATGGATAAAATGTTTGTAACCGAATAATAATTTTATAAAAAACCAAATAGAAAAAAAATGGATGCTGCTATCAACGACAAAGTAAATGTATGGCTGAATGGTAACTACGATGATGCCACAAAAGCTGAAATAAAGAAAATGCAGGCCGCCGGTGGTGATGAGCTAACAGATGCATTCTACCGTAACCTTGAGTTTGGAACGGGAGGCCTTAGAGGCATTATGGGGGTGGGTACCAACCGCATGAATAAATACACTGTGGGTATGGCTACGCAAGGCTTTGCCAACTACCTGAAGAAAGTACATGGCAATGCGGAAATAAAAGTTGCGATAGCCCACGATTGCCGCAACAACAGCCGTTTTTTTGCCGAGACTGTAGCGAATGTGTTTGCAGCAAATGGTTTGAAAGTGTACTTATTTGAGGCATTGCGGCCAACACCGGAGTTGTCATTTGCAGTACGTCATTTGGGCTGTCAGGCAGGTGTGGTATGTACTGCATCGCACAACCCTAAGGAGTACAACGGGTACAAAGCTTACTGGAACGACGGTGGCCAATTGGTGCCCCCACACGATAAAAATGTGATTAAAGAAGTGGATGCTATCAGCAGTGTAGATGATGTAAAATGGAGCGGTGGTGAAGCAAATATTTCTATGCTTGGAAAAGACATGGATGATGCTTTTATTGAAATGGTAAAAGGGTTAAGCATTTATCCTGAAGCAATAGAAAGACAGAAGGATTTGAAGATTGTTTATACACCCATTCATGGTTCGGGTATTATGCTGATGCCGCAGGTGCTAAAGCGTTTTGGATTTACCAACGTAACCATAGTTGAAGAACAGGCTACGCCGGATGGTAATTTTCCAACGGTAGTTTATCCAAACCCGGAAGAGGCAGAAGCCATGAGTATTGGCTTGAAAAAAGCCAAGGAAATGGATGCTGAAATATTGCTGGGAACAGACCCGGACAGCGACAGGGTGGGCATTGCCATAAAAAATACCAAGGGCGAATGGGTACTCATGAATGGTAACCAAACTGCTGTTCTTGCTTTTAACTACATGATAGAAGCCCGTAAAGCAAAGGGTATTTCTAAACCCAACGACATGGTGGTGAAAACCATTGTAACCACCAATCTGATAGATGATTTGGCTGCTGCAAATGGCATTACCTGCTACAATGTGTTGACAGGTTTTAAGTGGATTGCGGAGCTCATGACTGAAAAAGAAGGCAAAGAAAACTACATAATCGGCGGAGAAGAAAGTTATGGATTAATGATAGGAGATAAGATTCGGGATAAAGATGCCATATCTGCTGTAGCCTTATTGTGCGAAATGGCTGCTTATGAAAAAGATAACGGTCGAACACTTTTTGAAAAACTGATAGACCTGTATGTGCAGCACGGATTATATAAAGAAAGCCTGATTTCTATTACCAAAAAAGGTATGAGAGGTGCAGAAGAAATAGCTGAAATGATGCAAGGCTACAGAGATAACCCACCGACAGCTATTGATGGTGTGCCGGTTGTTGAGTTGCTTGATTATCAAATGCAGGTAGGTAAAAATCTGAAAGACGGCAGCAATTGGGAAATAAAATTGCCTAAGAGCAATGTATTGCAATTTGTGTTGGAAGATGGGTCTAAAATTTCAGCAAGACCTAGCGGAACAGAACCTAAGATAAAATTCTATTTCAGCGTTAAAACGAAGCTGGAAAGTGCTGATAAGTTTTATGAAACAATGGAAGGTTTGGATGTTAAAATTGCAGCAATTGAAAAAGATATGAACTTGAGATAAACGAGACTAAATTTCACACAACGGGACGAAGAATACGAAAAACACAACGTAGGCTTTGTCCCGTTTTTTTTGTTTAGATATTTGTGTGAAACCTACCAACGTTATTTTCCTTTTCCACATCACTCTTCATTCCTCTTTTTTCAAACATGATTCATCAGTCATTTTGTAAATTTGGCGCTGATATGACAGATACAAAGCAAAAGCGGACGTACACAGACAGTTACCAACACATGGGGCTGCGCAAAAAATTGGTGCAGGTGTTACGGGACAAAGGAATAACAGATGAAAATGTGTTAACCGCCATCAACAACATTCCACGGCATTTCTTTTTAGATTCAGCCTTTGACAAAATAGCCTACGAAGACCGTGCTTTTCCAATTGGCGAAGGGCAGACTATTTCTCAACCCTATACAGTAGCTTATCAAACACAATTACTTGAAATAAAGCCTTACCAAAAGGTATTGGAAATAGGTACCGGCAGCGTTTATCAGGCTAGTGTTTTAGCAGAAATGAACTCTAAAGTTTTCACCATAGAAAGACAAAAAAAACTCTACGAACTCAACAAAGATTTCATCTTTAAAAGCAAATACCCCAACATCAAATTTTTTTATGGCGATGGATTTCAGGGGTTGCCTACTTATGCACCGTTCGATAAAATAATCATCACTGCGGCAGCACCATTTATTCCACCAAAATTAATTGAACAACTAAAGACAGGTGGTTATATGGTTATACCTGTTGACAATGGAGAACACCAACAAATGCTGCGCCTTACCAAGCAGGCTGATGGAAGTTACACTGAAGAAAAGTTCGATAACTTTTCATTTGTCCCAATGTTAGAGGGAAGGAGTGGAGGTTCATAAACGAAATAGATTTACAAAAGCAATCAGTTTACTTACTTTCTTATCAGCGTTAGCATTTCTGCCTGACCTCCCCGGTTCATATCAAATATGAGGGTGTCTTTGGTAAGTTTTGCAATTTTTACCATCATTTCCTGTTGGTTTTCTGGTGTGGTAAAAAGCATTTCATTTTCTACTTTATAGGTTCCCTTTTCTTTGTTGCCAAGGTATTCATAGGTATAAGCACCCTTATCGTCAAAACTGAAAAAAGTACTTTGAGCATTAAGGCCCGACGGTTTATCATTGACCAACCATTCAACCCCAGCCCATTTGCCTATTAATTTTTGCTGATTTTCATTGGGCGAACAAGCAATAAAAACTGTAATTACAATTGCAATACAAACAAAAAATAATTTCATAATAAGGGTTTGAAGCTTAAAGGTACATTTCATTTTAATGGCTTTTATTATAAGTACTAATGGGGTGATTAATTTCTGTTGGAAAAGGGGTGAACCATTGGTATCTATTAGTTTTGCGGCTTAAGTAATTTTCTATAAAAAAATTATATAAACTTACTTTTAAATAAACATATTTGTATATTAGCTTTTCATTTAAAATTATAAACTAAAAAAACCCTTATGAGAAAACTGTTATTAGGACTTGTTGTCCTTTTGAGCCTTAATGTTGCCAATGCATCTTTTGTACCCGCTGATTCAGCTAAACCGGTAGTTGAAAATGCAGCAACAATTAAGAGACAGCAGGAACTTGCTGTAATGAAAATGGTTTCAGAAATGTCTGTTAAAGACTATGAAAACATGACCGGAAAGAAAATGAAATTGGTTGACAAACTTGCTTTCAAAGCATTGAAATCCAGGTTTGCTCAAAAAATGGCAGGTGATAATGACGGGTCAGGATTTAACATCGGGGGATTCTTGCTTGGATTTTTTCTTGGAATTATCGGAGCCTTATTATCATTCATTTCTAAAGATAGAAACTTTAGAAAATGGGCTTTTATTGGATGGGGTGTTTGGGTAGTAATAGCATTAATAATACTGGCAGCTTAGTTAGAATCCATAAATAAAAAAGAGGCTGTGCATTATACGCAGCCTCTTTTTTTTACCCAAAAAATATTTATCCTCCAATAATCATATCCGTTCCACCACCCACGTCTTTCATACTTTTACGTTTGAAAAGATTGATGTCAAACTTACCAAAACGATAACTGAAATTAAGCCTTAATACCTGTGGGTCCCTTCTTCTTTGTGAAGTCTGCATCAGGTAAGGAGATTCTGAATAAGTGCTGTATAATTGAGTTCTTAAAAAATCATTCATACTTAATGTAAGCGACGCACTGTTTCCACCCTTCCATGTCCAGTCTTTACGTATAGCTATATCGAGAGAATAGCGTGGATTTATGTAGCCTTGCGCAGCAGCCTGAGGGCCTCCGCCAAACATCATACCGCCACCGCCACGTCCTCCAAAACCGCCACCACGGCCGCCTTCCTGTGGCAACACGGTTTTAGCATAATACTCACCTGACAACTGTACTGACCAGGTTTTAAGAAACTTAAATGTATTATTTGTCTTTGCAAACCAACTTACTCTTTGGTTGCTTATGGCTGCTTGTTTTGTAGTCTCATCTACTTTTATTTCTGAATTATATAGGTTTACATTCAGCATCATTTCCCACCATTTTGTAATGGGCATTTTGTTGGTCAGTTCCAGGCCATAGGTCATACTGCTGTTCGCATTTACATAACTATTTATCAATACACTGTCCGCCGAAGAATAAAAGTGTGCATCGTCGGGGTTTGCATCAGGATACTGCAATCGGGTTATAAGATTGCTATTGTGTTTAAAATATGTACTTGCCAAAAAGTTCGATCCTTTTTTATAATTGTTACTGTAAGAAATTTCAAATGAATTGGTAAATTCAGGCTGTAGTCCTGCATTACCTACACTTAAATTGTAGGGATCGCTGTAGTCAATAAAAGGCATCAACTGAAAAAAGTTAGGGCGATTGATTCTTCTTGAATAATTGGCTTGTATATCTTCTTTATCTGACATTTTGTAAGTAATGAAAGCACTAGGAAACAGTTGTACAGGAAAGTCCACTTTGAAACTAGAAAGAGAATCCTGTCCTTGCCTGTTGGTGCGGATAATATTGCCATCATACGTTGAGCTTTCTGCACGAAGCCCAAATTGGTAACTCCATTTTTTTACTTTAATGCTGTAGTTTATATAAGCAGCGTAAACTTTGTCAGTATAACTGTAGTTGCTGCTTAATGCATTCATCAATACAAATTTATTGGTAAAAGGGTTTTTGAAATACTGATTGTTGGTATTTTCAAAATCGCGGATAGCAAGTCTGCCACCCAGTTCCAGCTTTTGATTTTCTGTTATAGGATTAGCATAATCCGTTTGAAAAATATAGTTTTTAGTTGTACCGCCACCAAGCGATTGCTGATTGATTGCAGGACCTTTTCTTTCGTACAAAGATTTGTATGTAAGTGTATTTATGTAGCTGCTATTGTCGTTATTGCTGGAGTTGTAATTAGCATCGGCAGTAAGTTCATGCCCGGCTTCAGCAAAAATGTGTTTAAAACTTAACTGACTACCAAGGTTTTTGAAATTGCCCACACTGTTTTGCAATACTTTATTAAATGAAGGGTTGGCTATTAATAGGGAATCTACACGTTGGTTATCGTTAGATTTAAACTGACCCTTGTTGTAATTGGCAGCAACAGTAATGGTATTTCTGTTATCAATCAGGTAGTCGAATCCTCCTCTCAAAAATGCAAAATAGCCATTGTTTATCGGGTTGCCGGTTTGATAAATCTGACTAAATGGTGTTCCCTTATCAATATTTATTCTATCGTTAAAGGTATTGGAAATTGATTTTCGTTCATTGTACATGCCCACCAAAAACAAGTTGATTTTGTTTTGCCTAAGGTTAATATCGCCGCCGAGATTTATTTTTCCACGGCTATCTACGCCTGCACGTACACCACCATTGTATCCGGTTTTTCTGTTTTTCTTCAAAACAATATTTATGATGCCCGCATTACCACCCGAAGCATCAAATTTTGCGGAAGGATTGGTGATAAGTTCTACTTTATCAATTATATCTGCAGGAATTTGATCCATGGTCATAGTTGTTGGGCGGCCATCCAGAAACAACTGTGGGGTTGCATTGCGCATTGTCACATTACCATCTATATCTACACTAAGTGTGGGGATGCTTTTCATAATCTCTGTAGCAGTTTGCCCGGTGCTGTTAAGATTCTTATCTACGTTAAAGATCTTTCTGTCAACACCCATTTCAAACAATGCTTTAGTTGCCGTAACAGTCACATTACCGAGATCTGCAACAGTAGATTGAATCTTAATATTACCCAGATCTTTATCTACCATATTCAACATTTGCTCACGGCTACCTTCTCCGCCACCACCCTGTGGCATTTTAAGACCAAAAGATAATTTTTGCTCTTTTTGTTTGTAACCAACCGTAGATATTTTTAAGGTAAAACTGCCCATTACCGAAAGGTTTTCTAAACTAAAATCACCATTAGGTTCTGTAAGTACAGTTGTAAGAATACCAGTAGTCATTTTCTTTTTAACCGTGTCAAAACGGCTACCGGTAAGTTGCAGTGTTACGCCTTCTACTCCCTTGCCGGTGGTACTATCTACTATTTTGCCATAGAAATGTCCAATATTCATATTTCCGCCCCCCATACGTCCCATACCGGGCATTTGCGCCGAGGCTCCAATGGTAATTAAAAGAACAATAGCTGTAAGAATTTTTCTCATTTAAATTATTTATTAGTTCGAAGTTCTAACATCAACAATAAACCGGAGGTTAAAATAGGATGAACGGATAGAAAATATCGGTAGATGGATTTCAACTCTATTTCTAAACTGCAGATAAAAGTTATCAAAAATTAAACCGCCGGTATAGAAATAAGATTTGAAGCTGTAAGACAATCCTGTATTGATAAAGTTTAGTTGAAAGAGATATTTACTCTTTCCTTGAATTTTGAAGACAATTTATTTGGTTAGTAGAGTTAATAATACTTGTACAATTCCTATTAAAAAGCCCAATACGCCGCCTATTATTTCTACAAACCTAAATTCAGTTGACATAATTTGATTTAGGATTTCCTCTAGTTTATCGCTTGAAAATTTGCCCACCTTTTCAGTTACAATTTGCTCCAGATCCAATTCATTTTGCAGGGTGTTCATATACTGTTTCATTAATACAGGAAAAAGTTCCTGCAATTCAGTCATAAATACACCTTTCACTTGTGCAATCGTTTTTTCGCCCACAAACATAGCAAGCATAGGTATTTGTGCTGTTAATTTTTCTTTGAGAAATGTATCTATATGAGTCTCTAGCACGGGCATAATCTTCTCAACATTTTGTGGGTTGGCAATTTTTTTCTCAATATCATCAAATGAAAGTAATTCGCTGCTTACCAGTTTGCCCAGTTTCATTGCAAACTGTTGTTGCCTTTTGGGAAAAATTCCATGAAAAGTAATGCCCAATATTTTTTTTGGAACTCTTGGATGAAACAACATTTTTATAGCGATCCAATTTGTAAACCAACCAATAAAAGCAGAAATAAAAGGAATTAAAATAAGAACCCAAGTCATTGGTATTTTGTTTTATTCGTCAGTGAAGAAAAATTTTTTATTAAAAAACCCCGTTGTTTTTACAACGAGGTTTTTATTTTGGGAGACCGATGGGTTTCGAACCCACGACCCTCAGAACCACAATCTGATGCTCTAACCTACTGAGCTACGACCTCCATTTTTACATATCCGGCTGCAAAAATAATAAAATTTAATTGCCTGTAAGAATCAATATGGAAATTTGTGGTTAATTATTTTATTTATCAAAAAGCCTTATTACCATAAATAGACTGAAACCCTTTGCGGTACTGTATTCAGGAAAAGGTAATCAACCCTTCTCATAGTAAAAGTTGTGTTGAGTTATTGGGAATTATTTTCCAGATTTGCCATTTTAGCATTGTCGTTGCACTCCTGAATAAATTCAAGAATTTTATCTCTTCCCTGATTTTTTATTGCACTACTCGAGAAACTTTGGGGTAGAAATTGCCAGGTCTTACGCATAGCTTCAAAAAATGCTTTCATATTAGCGGAGACAGTTTTTTGATTTTCTTTATCAATTTTTGTAAAAACAAGGGTAAACGGAATGTCCCATTTTCTTAGTTGATCTAAAAACTCCAGATCTATTTTTTGTGGGGAATGTCTGCTATCTATAAGTACAAAAACCTGAACAAGATTTTCTCTTTTTCTAAGATAGTTTTCAATCATTTGCTCCCAACGGCGGCGGCTTGTTTGAGAAACTTTGGCAAACCCATAGCCCGGAAGGTCAACAATGTACCATTCATCAGGCTTATTATGACCTACAGGTGGTTCGGCACCTTTATAGGATTGTATATTAAAATGATTGATGAGCTGTGTCTTGCCCGGCGATCCGGAAGTCTTTGCCAGCTTTGCGTTGCCGGTAATCATATTAATTAGCGACGATTTGCCCACATTACTTCGTCCGATAAATGCATACTCAGGCCTGTCGGGCTGTGGACAATTTTCAAAATCGGGACTTGAAATAATGTAGGAGGCTGTTTTTATAAACATGGGTGCAAGTTAACAATTACCCTGATGTAAAGGTTTGTCATACTTTCTACACACTGATTATAATCTCAATTTCATAAAAAGTCTATATTTTGGACAATTTCCATAATTTTATATTTTTGAATTCTATTTTGAATATTTTTGAAATTAATAGTGCAAATTATTTAAATGCAAAAAGGTGAGAAGAATCACTTTGGGAGTGATACTTTCACCTTTTGTACATCTAATGCAGCAGTTTGCTATAAAAATGACATTTGATTAATCGGGGGAAAAACCGGGTTTGTCAGATTATATGGTTTGCTACTACATCAAAATCTTAAAAAACATAGAATATCGGATTAACAGGTAATCATAGGATTGGATTTTGTTAAGTTTTTTTCATAGAATTTTTGAATGCTTTGGAATTGGATTTGAAATTGATTTTGTCATAGAATATTGGGTGACGGATATGGGATTAAATCGAAACAATTCTGAAGGGTGCTGCATAACTATTCATGTTTTTTTACGTTTTTCATTTCTAAAGTATTTTTTTAGTCTAAAATGTAAAAGTGGATATGGATTTAAAAACGGGACATATTTGGTTCATCAAAAATTGAATATTGAGTTTATTACAGGTTTTAAAAGTTATCATTGCTTCTTTTATATTTTACTTCTTGTGCCAATATTTTCAAAGTCAGTGCCTAAATTTAAATACCTTGGTATTCAATGAGTTATAAAAATAAATGGTCCTTTAATTTTCCTAAAAGTGGAAAAATTTCATAAAATGTATTTATTCTATTATTTTAATTAAAATTTTATGAAATCCTCCGAGTTCAACATATTTATTGTAGAAGATGATCCATGGTATGGAGAAATTTTGGAATATCATTTGGGTTTGAACCCTGATTATAGAGTTACCAGGTTTGAGACCGGTAAGGAATGTCTGCTTAAGATGAATCTAATGCCCGATATAGTAACCATAGATTTTTCTTTACCAGACATGCCGGGAGATAAGCTCTATCAAAAAATTAGAGAAGTAAACCCTCATGTACCCGTAATAGTGGTGAGCTCACAGGAAAAAATTTCAGTAGCAGTAGAGTTGCTTAAAATGGGTGTAAGCGATTATCTGGTAAAAGATGATGCTACTAAGGACTTACTTTGGAATAGCATAGTACGCATACGTGAGACACAAAGTCTTAAACAAGAGGTTGAGCATTTAAAAGAAGAACTAGGACAAAAATTTTCGTTTGATAAAACAATAATAGGACAGAGTGAAAGTCTTAAAATAGTGCTACGGATGATGGAAAAGGCAATAAAAACAAATATCAATGTATCAATTTCGGGAGAAACCGGAACAGGTAAGGAGGTTGTAGCAAAAGCCATACATTATAATAGTGAAAGGCGAAAGAAAAACTTTGTACCCGTTAATATGGCTGCCATACCTAAGGAGCTTATTGAGAGCGAATTGTTTGGGCATGAAAAAGGTGCTTTTACCGGTGCGGTAGCCCGCAAAGCCGGTAAGTTTGAGGAGGCTAACGGAGGTACCATTTTTTTGGATGAAATTGCAGAATTGGATATGAGTCTTCAAAGTAAATTGTTACGTGTATTGCAAGAGAGAGAGGTGATAAGAGTGGGGGGCAATGAAAAGGTTAAGCTAGATGTAAGGTTAATTGTTGCAACACATAAAAATCTTTATGAAGAAGTACAAAAGGGAAATTTTAGAGAAGATCTTTTTTTTAGGATAATGGGTTTGCCCATTGTTTTGCCACCGTTGAGAGATAGAGGAAATGATATACTGATATTGGCAAAATATTTTGCAGATGAGTTTTGTAAACAAAATAAAGTGCCCCCTGTTCACTTTGATAAAGATGCAAAAGATAAATTACTCAAATATCATTTTCCAGGTAATGTACGAGAAATTAAAGTAATGATTGATTTAGCTGTAGTAATGTGTGAAAACAATATTATTACCTCTAACGATATCACTTTTACTTCCATAAAAAAAGAAGATATTTTTATTGGAGAAAAAAAGACGTTACGCAAGCATACCTGCGATATTATTAAGTATTATTTAAATCAAAATAATAATGATGTACTCTACACTGCTAAAATGTTAGATATTGGGAAAAGTACAATTTATAAAATGATGCTGGCAGGCGATTTGGAATAATAAATTTTATTAATATTAAGTCAAAAATATCCGTAAAATGGAAAAAAGCCATATTGCGGAAAATGTAAAGTTCGTAATTTTACTGATAACACATTGAATATCAATGATTTTATTTTTTTAACAAAAACGGCACAAATATGGCATAGAGGTAAAACGAAATTGTAAAAATGAACCAGAATCTAAATCGTAAAATTTTTGTTGTTGATGATGACCCCTTTTGTATGGCTATGTACGAAGAACATCTGCAGAACATGGGTTTTCAGGCTGTATCGGTTTACTCCTCGGGAAAAGAATTAAAAGAGAACCTTTATAAAAATCCCGACCTGATATTTTTGGATTATAATCTTGACGATATTAAGGGTATAGAGCTGCTTACTCAAATCAAAGAGTTTAATCCCCACATACACATAGTAGTTGTTAGCGGACAGGAAAACATGGATATAGCCGTTCAATTTCTTAAAAACGGCGCATTTGATTATATCATAAAAGATGAAGATGACATGGAAAAAATATCAATTGTTATAGAAAAGTGGTTACAGGCCATAGATTTTAGTGAGAATGTCAGAGGCTTGCATGATTCTGAAAATCAGGTTAAACATTTAAAAGCTGTTATACAGGCACAGGAGAAAATAAGAAGAGAAATAGCGTTGCAACTTCATGATAATGTAAATCAATTGCTAGGTGTATCAAGACTATATGTTGAAACAGCATATGGTGATGAACAAAATCGTCTGAAACTGATAATGGATTCCAAAACAGCTATTAATTCTGCAATTGTGGAAATAAGAAAACTAAGTCAAAGTTTGCAACCCAAGCAAATAAAAAATTATAATCTCGAAGAGGACGTACCTAAACTAATTACAAGTTTAATGATGCTTGATAAGTTTACAGTATTGAGTAATTTAAATACAAAAGGCCTTAAAGAAGTATTAACAATGAATAAGCATAAATGCATTTATGAAATTATTCAAAACCTGATTAATGTAATCATTAAATTCTCAAATGCAAAAAGGGTTCTTTTAGGTCTAACCCTGTCTAACAATGAATTGCACCTGCTGCTAACTGATGATGGTGTAGGCTATCAGTTGGAGAGAGATGAAAAATCAATGGGGCTAGATAATATTTATCAGATGATAGCTGAGCTACAGGCAAATTACATTATAAATACTGAACCCGGTAAAGGTTGCAGATGGAATATCCATTTCCCACTCATATAATTAATCGGTTTAAGAATCCATTTAATAGACAAAATTCCTAAAGATAGATTTAAAATATACGTTTATAAAATTTTAATTAACTGGTAATCAATACATTACCTTAATTGGAATCTTGGTACAATATTGCCACATGGGTATTTGGTATTTAAAACCTATAAAATTCCTGACCCATATGCAAACATCCATTTACCAATATGCTAATAATGAATGGATTAGTAATCCATTGAACCAAATAGTTTTAGGGCAAAACGCACAATTGGTAATTTGCTTTGCCAGAAAAAAGCTATTAAAGACTTCTGATGTTCATGCTATAGTAAAATCAGAATTTCCTAATGCAATTATTACATTTTGCAGTACTGCCGGCGAAATTTTTCACGATCAGGTTTACGACGATTCCTTTGTAGTTATAGCTATGGAATTTAAGAATACCCCACTAACTTCTGCCTCGGTTAATATTAAAGACTTTGCAAACCGGTATGATGCAGCAATTACTTTAGCCAATCAATTCGAATTAAAAGATTTGTCTTATTTAATGGTATTTTCAGATGGAAGTTTAGTAAATGGGAGTGAACTTGTAAAAGGGTTAAACACTGTAATTCCAAAAAATGTGCTCATTACCGGAGGTTTAGCAGGAGATGGGGCAGACTTTACTTCTACACTTGTAGGGCTAAACAAACAACCCTCTGAAGGTGAAATTGTAGCCATAGGGTTTTATGGTAAAAATTTAGTGGTTACACATGGTTCGCATGGAGGATGGGACATTTTTGGTCTGGAAAAAAGAATAACCAAATCAGTTCAAAATGTATTGTATGAAATAGAAAATCACAATGCATTGGAGCTTTATAAAAAGTATTTGGGAAAAGATGCTGCCGGTTTACCAGGGTCTGCCCTGCTGTTTCCCTTGCATGTTACTATACCCGGTTCTGAAAAGTCTGTTGTAAGGACCATATTATCAATTGATGAGGTAAACCAAAGCATGACATTTGCCGGCGACGTGCCAGAAGGATCAAAAGTGAGGTTTATGAAAGCTAATTTTGAACACCTTACTAATGCAGCATCTACAGCAGCAACACAATGTATAAATCATACAGATCGCAAACCTGATTTTGCACTATTAATAAGTTGTGTTGGCAGAAAACTCATTTTGGGTGCCAAAACCCATGAAGAGGTTAAAGCAATCAATAATACTTTCCAAAATAAAACGTTACTAGCAGGGTTCTATTCCTATGGCGAAATTTCTCCTTTCAACGAAGGCGGTAGTTGTCAACTGCATAATCAAACAATGACAGTAACTGCTTTTTACGAGAATTAATAGTCAATATATGCGATAGAAGGTAAGAACCTTTGGTGTATAGCTGCATTAAATTATATAGCTTTATTCAATATTTTAAATAAAAATTATGTACGGTATTGTAAACAAAGCCATAGAAGATTTGGTGATAGCAAATTTTGGCGAACAAAAATGGGATGCTGTTAAAAAGCGTAGTGGTGTAGATGTTGATTATTTTCTAAGTAGTGAACCCTATGATGATGATATTACCTATAAATTGGCCGGGGCAGTTTCTGAAGAGATGAATATGAGTGTGGGTAAAGTATTAGAAGCCTTTGGCGAATGGTGGATTCTTAAAACAGGTAAAGAAAAATATGGGGGACTTATGGAAGCAGGTGGAAAAAATCTCCGTGAATTTCTAATAAATTTACCCCTTTTTCATAATCGTATAATGCTCATTTATCCTAAACTGACTCCCCCTGAATTTAAGATATCAGATATTGATGAAAATAGCATTCATGTGCATTATTTTTCTAAAAGATTAGGTTTACAAGAGTTTGTAAGAGGACTTTTATCCGGGCTTGGTAAAATGTATAGTACGCCTGTAACTATAGACTTACTGGAAAGTAGAGATGATGGTAAAAATCATGAAATATTCAAAGTAAGCTGGTAAAAAAAATCATGGAAACCACTTTTAATTTTGGAGCGGCACATTTCAATAAAATATTTCCCTTTTATATATTGATCGACCATGACATGGTTGTAATATCTAATGGAAAATCCTTGACAAAGCTATTTCCTGATGTTGCAGGCAGGAATTTTTCCGATAGCTTTTATGTTAAACGCCCTCACATAGATTCAATAACTTTTGAATCACTAAAATCACTCGCCAATCAACTATTGGTAATAGAGTGTTTTAATGAACGAAAAACTAACCTAAGAGGACAACTGGATTTTTTGCCTGATACTAACCAAATAGTCTTTTTGGGGTCTCCATGGTTTGATACAATAGAAGATGTTATTGAAAATAAGCTTTCGCTACATGATTTTGCCTTTCATGATTCTATGACTGATCTTCTGCATGTCATGAAAACACAGGAGAATACAAACGAAGATCTAAAATATCTATTGCAAACTGTAAACCGGCAGAAAGATGAATTGAAAAGAGCCACTAAAGCATTACATGACATAGCATTATTTCCCACACAAAATCCTGATCCGCTTATGCGGATAAACTTTGCAGGCGATTTGTTGCAAAACAATCCTGCAGCTTCATTACTTGATTTTATTGAATTTGAAGGTAATAATTATAGAAATGATGATTTTTTCAAAATAATTATTAA
Organism: Segetibacter sp.; assembly: GCA_031423805.1. Classification (GTDB taxonomy): domain Bacteria; phylum Bacteroidota; class Bacteroidia; order Chitinophagales; family Chitinophagaceae; genus Segetibacter. Next base: position 41,258 of record JANPGE010000054.1, read on the forward strand.
CAAAATTGATAAGGCCGAAAAAAGATGGATAATAGAGGCAAGTTCTAATGGTAAAGACTATTCGTTTGTTTGCATTACTATGCTGGATGAAGGTTACATAAATATCTATGGAAGAGACATTACAAAGCAGAAAAAAGATCAACAGCAATTAGAAAATTTGTCTCTCATTATACAACAAAGTATAAATGCAGTAATTGTTACAGACGCAAAAGGAAATATAGAATGGGTGAATAAAGCGTTTGAAAAGGTGACCGGTTATTTGATAGAAGAAGTGCTTGGTAAAAAACCTGGAAGCTTTTTGCAGGGTAAAGATACAGACCCGGCAACGGTTGCTTATATGAAGGAACAAATAAAAAATGCTCAACCATTTATTTGTGAATTATACAATTATAAAAAATCTGGCGAAGGATATTGGTTAAGAATAAGTGGTCAACCTATTTTTGATAAAGCAGGAAATGTTGTTAGATTTTTTGCAATAGAAGAAGATATTACCAAGGAAAAAGAATCGCAATCCAAACTTGAAGAATTTGATAAGAGATTAAAAATAGCCTTACAGAAAATAGGAGATAATGTTTGGGAGCATGATTTTAATGTAGAAGAAACAACATTTTCTCAACAGGAATTTGATTTGCTTGGTTACTCCACTTCAGAATTCAATAACAATGTAGAACTTTGGTATAATTCAATATATTCCGAAGACAAAAAACTTGTGCAAAACAACGACAGGTTATACAGATCTGGGCAAATAGACCATCATTCACTTGAATATAGAATGATGCATAAAAATGGATCTTTAAAGTGGGTGTTGGACAGAGGTGTGGTTATTGAAAAAACTAAAGATAACAAGCCATTAAAAATTATTGGAACACATACTGATATTACAGAACAAAAAGCCATAGAAAAGGAGCTACAAGCAGTTGCAAGCCGCTTAACATCTTTAATTTCTAATCTTTATGCAGGTGTATTGTTAGAAAATCAAGATCGCAAAATTGCATTGGTAAATAACAAGCTGTGCGATATGTTTCATATGGAGTTTGATCCTCAAAGATTAATAGGCCGCGATTGCAGGTATGCTGCAGATATTTTTAAAAATATGTTTGTTGATACTGAAAATTTTGCGTCCCGAATTGAAACCATATTAATTGAAAAAAAGAATGTAATAGCCGAAATTCTCCCACTGGTAGACGGCCGATATTTTCAAAGAGACTTTATACCCATTTGGAACAAGGATAAGTATAATGGGCATTTATGGGTATATACCGATATCACCGATAATATAAATGCCGATAAAAAATTACAAGAGCAACGTATCTTCTACGAAAAAATACTGGACAATATACCATCAGATATTGCTGTTTTTGATAAAGAGCATCATTACAAATATTTAAACCTAAAAGCAATAAATGACCCCGAGGTTCGCAAATGGATGGTTGGTAAAAAAGATGAAGATTATGTAAATCTTAGAAATAAGTCAACCACTATATTGGATACAAGGCGCAACACCTTTAATAAAACAATTGAAACAAAGCAACTACAAAACTGGGAAGAAGAACTTATAGATAACGATGGTAGCAAGAAGTACTTTTTGCGAAACATGTTTCCTCTGCTTGATGAAGATGGCGATATAAATATGGTCATAGGTTATGGGGTTGACATTACCCAAATAAAACAAATACAGCAACGGATAGAACAAAACGAAAAACAATACCGCGATGTTATTAATAATAGCCTGGCCATAATATGTACACATAATTTGGATGGCATCTTTTTGTCTGTTAATCCAATGGTGGGTAAAGTTTTTGGTTATACAGATGATGAAATGATAGGACATTCCATAAAAGAGTTTATTCATCCAAACGATAAAGAATTATTTGAAGAAAATTATTTAAACAAGATAGCACAAGAAAAAAACCTGAGTGGTATCTTTAAAGTAATGCATAAAAATGGTGGAGTTTTGTATACGCTGTTTAATAATTATCTTAAAGAAGAAAAAGACAAGGAACCTTATATTATAGTTTTTGCTGTAGACATTACCGATAGAGTAAAAGCCGAAAAAGAACTAAAGATTGCCAAAAAAATTACCGAAAAACTAGCTGAATCTAAGCAAAACTTTTTGGCTAATATGAGCCATGAAATTCGAACACCCATGAATGCAATAATGGGCATGGCAAATCAACTCAACAAAACAAACCTGTCTGATAGTCAACAATTTTATTTAAATGTTATAAATAATGCGGCAGACAATCTATTGGTAATCATTAACGACATTTTAGACCTGTCAAAAATTGAGGCAGGAAAATTATCAATAGAACATATTGGTTTTGCTCCCAAACTTGTATTGGCAAGGGTAATGCAGGTAATGATGCACAAAGCAGAGGAAAAAGGTCTTGAACTTACCAGTTCATTTTGCGACCCGTACCTAAACCCTGTTCTTATAGGCGACCCTTTTAGACTAAATCAGATTTTACTCAACTTACTTTCTAATGCTATTAAGTTTACAGAAAAAGGCGGAGTAGATATAAAATGCAGATTACTTAACAACACAGAAAAAATTCAACACTTAGAAATCTCTGTTACCGATACGGGTATTGGCATGGATGATTCTTATGTAAAGAATATGTTTCAAAAGTTTTCGCAAGAAGATGAGTCAGTTACCCGAAAATATGGCGGTACAGGATTGGGAATGAGCATTTGTAAAGAGTTGGTAGAACTGATGGGAGGTAAGATTGTAGTAGATAGTAAAAAAGATTTTGGTTCAACCTTTACATTTGATATAATATTAGAAAAAGGTGAATCAACTGATTTGCCTGAAAGGTCGGGTAAAATTTTAAACACCGAAATTCTTAAAGGGAAACATATATTGGTTACAGATGATAACGAAATGAACAGGTTGGTTGCGTCCACTATTCTAAAACAATTTGGTGCAACAATAGATGAAGCTCAAAATGGAGTAGAGGCAATAGAAAAAATTAGTAAGAATGCTTTTGATCTTGTATTAATGGATGTCCAAATGCCTGTAATGGATGGTTTAGAAGCTATAAGAATAATAAGAACAAGTATATCTTCTCAACTACCTGTAATTGCTTTAACTGCATTTGCTTTAAAAGGCGACGATGCAAGATTTATTAAGGCAGGCATGAATGATTACATTTCAAAACCTTTTGAGGAGAGTCAGTTTTTACAAACCATATCCCGATGGCTGGGTAAGGGAAAACTAGAGATGCCCGTAGTAGTTTCAACAGTTGCAAACGATAAAATTTACAACCTCTCTAAATTATACGATATAGCTAAGGGTAAAGAGTCTTTTGTAAATAAAATGATTGATCTATTTAAACAACATACTCCTGCATCGGTTGAGGAAATAGTCAATGCTTATAAGAATAGTGATTTTGAAATCATAAAAAAGGTTGCACATAGACTTAAACCTTCTATTGATAATATGGGAATAGAAATGCTTAAAAATGAAATCAGAGAAATAGAAGAACTTGCAGAATCCGGCCAACATTCTGAAAAATTAGAAATGTTAATAGAGCAATTGGAACAAGTTGTTAACAGTGTTATTGTAGAACTTAATAATCGATAATTATTTTACTGATTACTTCATTTTAGTAAAGTTGAAATTATACTAATGTGATTTTCAAAATATGCCAATATTTTTAAAATCTTACAGTGGTTTATACCGATGGAATCAAACAAATAGTCAAATGAGGCGAGGCTGAATTGGACTATATTGTTTGTATAATCGGTATTACTATTGCATTAATAAAGTTTCCATCTAAAAAACAGTTGCAAATTTAGATTTGCATAGTTCCCGTTAGTTGTTTTTATAGGATTGGTTAAGGGTTTTAATACTGATGCGCCAACCTGATAATATTTTGAGTTATAGGTAAGACTTAACTTACCGGTTGCAAAACTGCGGCTAATAAATTGCCAGTCCTTATCTGTTCTTATAACACCGTATAAACTATCTTTAATTATTTCCGTCTTGTTCTTTACAATTGTTTCTTTAAAAATTGCACTATTGGACCAGGTATTGCCCAGGCTAAATCCAATAGACCAATTACGGTTTATATCATAAGCATATTGCAATGCAGCTTCTACACCCATAATTTTAATTACCGCATAATTTTGGTCAAGTTGAGTTGGGTTAGTTTGTTGATTTATATTAGATGCAGATACTGCATTGATGCTAAAATTACCAGACTGAACAGCTTTTTTGCCATTTAAAAAATATTGATTGTAAGGGTTGACTGATAAGTAGATCGTTGATTTTTTACCAATACTCCTATTTATCCAAACTGATGGAATCAAAGCAATAAGTGGCCTTTTCTTTGCATTCCCTTCTACAAATAAGGTATTGTTGTTAAACGGTACAAATGCTATCCATTCTAATCCTGCATGAATAGGATAACGAGCTTTTCCCAAAACATTTTTGGATGAGTTAGAATTGGAAGTATTGGTGTTGAATATTTTTACATTACTATTGGAAATAGTATCTGTCTTTTTTGCTTGCTCATTAACAGTAGTATTGTATATTTCATCAGGTTTAGTTGTAACTAATGTTAATTTATTGAGATCTTTAGTTTTGTTTTTCTCACTACCTGCAATTGAAGGATTGCTTATTGAAGAAGCACTATTTTCAGATTTCATTGTAGCGATATCATCATTTTCTTTCTTTTGTTGTTCAATTTTATTATTTGATTTTATTACTTTGGGAGTTGTATTTAAAACTATATTTTCCTTTATTCCGCCCGGTTTTTTTGAGTATTTATTTTGACCTGTATAAGAATTTTGGGGGCTATTAACTTTAATACTCTCTTTTGGAACTTCAAATCTTTTTAATGGAAATTTATTTTCACCATTCAAAGGGTTGTTGCCATTTTTGATATTGTTAGTTGCTTTTTCAGAATATTTTTCGTCTATTGAATCAGTTATATTGGTTTTTGAATTATTGATTTTATCTGATTCATTTTGTGAGTTATTATTTGATTTTTTTTGTAGAAAGGAATTTGATTTATTGATGTTTTTATAATTTACAACCAATTCATTTTTTAATGAATCAGATTGATAGAGCTTATAAATACCGCAGCTACCTATAAGAAGGAGTAAAAGCAGTATCCTAAATTTTCGATTGTTATTTTTCGGTTGTTCAATATTACTTACCGGCATTTCTTCATCAAGCAAATGTTTCATTTGCTCCCATGCCTTTTTGGCTGCAATATTTGAATTAGAATGTTGATTGTCCATGTTCAAAAATTTGAAAAATATTATCCCGCATTTGCAATGCGGTCACTATTTGTTTTAAAAAGTGATTGAATTCTTTTTCTGCCTTCACTTAAGTGCCACTTTACTGTTCCTTCCTTCATATCTAATGATATGGCTATTTCTTTTACGCTATAGCCTTCTATATAATATAAACTGCAGGTAGCCCTTGTTGTATGTGATAGTTTACCCAGATAAATATAAATTTCTTCTTCTTCTTTTTTTATAAAAGGGTTACTCATAACCTCCACTGTAAGGTCAGAGGTAAGTTCCTGTGTTACTAGTGTAGTTTTTTTGTTTCTAACCATTGTCAATGCTTCATTTCTAACAATGGTATACATCCATGTTAGCAGGGCCGATTTTTCCTTATCATACATTGCTATATTTTTAAAAATTCTAAGCATACCATTATTTAAAGCAGAAATTATTTCTTGTTCATCGTCAAAAAAGCGGCGGCACAAACCACATAAAGCCGGATAAAATTGCATATACAATTTTTCCTGACTTTTTCTGTTGTTTTGTTTACAACCCTCTATTATGAGTTCCTGCTCGGTCAAATTTGGTTATGGTTTAATTAGACTAGTTCAATTCTAATTAGCGGTTATAAAAAAATTGTTTATTGAACCATTAAAGGTGATATTCTTACTATGCTTTCATCGGGCCAGGTAAAAGTGTAAATACCGTTGCTACTTACATTTACACTACCCTTAAATGTTTTGTTGCCAAAGTTGATTGTAAAGGCATGTGTACCCACAGGCATACCAGAAAAGCTATCGCTACAGGTAGCAACAGTTACAGGTGAACAAGCCTGCGATGATATGGCAACTCCTAAATAATCTATGGTATAATCATTTGCAGAAGAGAATGACAAAATCTTATCTGTTGGGCAGTGATAAGTATTTGTAGTACTTGCCTGCATTACCAATTGTTTAGATCCTGATATAGTTATAATAGCTGGTGTTAACTTTAGTTTTTCACCCAGAATAAAAGGAACGGTATCCATTTCAGAATTTGAATTTGCCGGATCATTTACCCAAACTGTCCTGCTTTGTGTATTGGTGCCATCGGTTGCTGTTACTGTTATAAAACCGTTACTGGTAAAGGTTAAGGCTAATGTATTGTTAACTGTATCTTTGGTATAACTTGACCAACTGCCAGTGACAGACCAGATAGTGTGGCCTCCAGAAGCCGCCGCATTGTGAACCGAGAACAATATAGATTCCCCTACTTCAATATTCACTTGTTTTGAAGCAGACAAATTGAAATCTGTACCGTAATCGTTGTATTCAATATTGGTTACAATAACTGTGTACACTGCAGATGCAGCGCCTGCTGTTGCATTAACTTTATACGTTCCTGCTACACCAAAAGTTATAGTTGCAGAATTCCCTACTGTGCTAATAGATGTATTGGTAGATGGCGATACCGTCCAGTTAACTTTTGTACTATTACTGCTATTATTAAAAGTCAGTAAAACGGGCTCATTTTTTTTGATGTCTGTTATTGTTTCTTCATAAACAATATTACTGGCAGGAACAGTATCAGTTTTCTTGCAAGCAACAATACCCATCAACATAAAGTAGGGTAGCATGTATCTTAAAATCTTCTTCATAATTTACTTCATTTTTAAATCAACTTTCAAATTCCACTTCATCATTTTCTCCAGTTCAAGAGGAAAACGACTGGCATTTCACCAGTCGTTATTTTTCAAACTTCCCCCCAAACAAAAACCTATTCTACAATCAAAAGATCACTTTTAGTTATTTCGTTTGCATTTGTAACCTTCAAAACATAAACCCCTTTCGGTAAATGATTAATGTCTAATTCTATTATTCCTTCATTCAAGTTTCTTTTGCTAATTAATATCCTTCCGCCCATCTCTGCAATATTTACAATAGCAATATTTTCTCCCTCTATTCTTACTACGTTGTGCGCCGGGTTAGGATAATAAGTATAACTATCATGCGATGTAATGTTAATGGACTGAATAGCAGAATATGTCTTCTTGCCATCTTTATCTAACATTTCCAATCTATAATAAATTGAACCTTCTTTCTTTTTTGAAGATGGCATTAAAGAAAGGTGATCTCCGTATTGGTAGGAGTTTATAAAGTTGTTTCCCTGGGCTGTAACTTTAGTAATTGTTATAAAATCTTTACCATTTTCACTCCTTTGTAAATTAAAATAGTTAGTGTTAATTTCATTAGCAGTAACCCATTCATTCATTACAATATTATTTTTTTGTAATTTACTCGTAAACTTCAGGAGATTAAGCGGAAGAATAGTTGCATGAATGTGCGTCTGGCAAGTATTTGTAACAAATGGTGTATTGAAATCAAAATAGATACTTGCTTTATTCGATATACTATCCCCAATAATAAGTGTACTATCTGGTCTTATTCTAAAATGTACATAACCAATACTTTTATTAAAGTTTGTTCCACTATCAGGTAAGTTTATATGAATAAATTCAAAGGTTATAAAGTTGCTCCCTAAGGTGGTTCTGCAGGGATGGCTTGAACCCAACATCTGCAAAAAATTTGTTCTCAATTTTGGGCTTAGGGTGTCAGCTATAACTATGTTAAAAGCAGTATCATTACCTGTATTTTGAAAGTGAATGATGTATTCAATAAAACCACCGGTGGCTACCTGAATAGGTGTAAGTACAGGTGTTGCTTGCTTACTATTGGGGTCATAGCTACCCGATATTGGAGAAATCGTAGTGTCAAAACTGCTTGCAACTATTGCATCGGCTTCTGCCCTTGCTTTTAGTGAATCACCAATTACTGCATTTTGTTTTAGGTGAAAAAAGCCTGTAAAATTTTGAACTTGCCCCGGTATCATATTTCCAATCGAAAAAACAAGATTTGTTGGGTTAATACTGATACCTGCAAGAGATGCTGAATCAAATACTAATCTCGAAGTATCAAAATTCAGGCGCATTACTGTGTTTAGAATAGTAGTTCCTACATTTTCGCAATTTAAATTATAAGAAAATAGAAAACCTGGTCTTGCTTTTTGCTCAAGTGGTAAAATGTGAACAGAGACACTATCTTTAACGAGTATAGGTTGTAGTGCAAAGGTGTCATATACTATATCGCTATAGTTGCTAAACAAGTGAATATTGCTAATCGGTACCGGACTGAAAAACGGGGGTGTTTCTACATCTGTTCTGTAACTACCAATAGTGTCTGCGGTAATGTTATAATAACCCTTGTTATTTGTAATGGCATAATTACCGTTGTTTAATTTCACTTTAATATTTTCCCTTGGAGCATCTCCATTATCAAATATTCCATTGCTGTTATTGTCATTGTAAACAAACCCAAAAATCTGTGGAAATGAATTGCATTGGTTTACGTTGTTTGTAGCAACACATATTTGAGGATTAGTTGGTGAAAACTGGCAGTTGAGTGGTATGTTAGGTACACAGTAAATACCAGTACCGGAATAATAAAAACTTAAAAGATTTTTAGGTAAAAAGGGGAGACATTTTAGATTGATATTTCCACTCACAGATAAGTTACTAATTGTATCTGGTAGAGTTGGAATACTTGTCAATTGATTGTTGTCAAGAATACATGTTGTAAGTGATTTTGGAAAGGAAGGAATGTTGCTTAATTGATTTTGCGAAGCATTGAGTATATCCAGGGAATCGGGCAATGAGGGTAATGAGTTAATTTGATTCACTTCGCAGGATAACTGTCTTAATGATAGTGGTAATGAAGGTAAAATTGTTAGAAAATTGTTTGGTGTGTATAAATATTTAAGGGATTCAGGCAATAATGGAAGGGCCAATAATAAGTTTTGTGAGCAATTCAAAGAAATCAATGAAACTGGTAATGTTGGTAAAGTATCAATATGGTTCGACTGGCAATCAATTGTTTCCAACAATGCCGGTAATGCAGGCAGGGAATCAAGCAAATTATTACTACAATAAAGGGATTGCAATTTATTCGGTAATACAGGTAAGGCAGTAAGTATATTATTATAGCAGCTTAATGTTATTAATGAATCTGGCAACGCCGGAAGGCTCGAAAGTTGGTTGTAAGCACAACTAAGATCTTTGAGTGTTTGTGGCAGCGCTGGTAAAGATGTAAGTTTGTTTTCCTGGCACTTTAGTATTGTAAGTTGATTGGGAAGAGGTGGGAGATTTTGTAAAAAATTTTTTGCACAATACAAGTATATTAATGATGCAGGCAACGTGGGCAAAGAGGTTAAGGTATCTTCGGTACAGGTAAGTTCTGTTAAAGAAGCAGGTAGTGCCGGTAATACTGATATTTTATTATTTGCACAAACCAGTTGCTCCAAAGTATTGGGTAGAGGTGGTAATGATCTTAGGGAAGTAAAGCTGCAACTAAGACTAATTAATTGATTGGGTAAGCTGTCAATAACTGTAATCGGATTATTGTTTACTATTAAATATTTAAGCGTATTGGGAAGAGAATTAACAGAAGTTACCTGATTATTGTAAATGGATAAAAGAATTACACTACGTGGTATGGGAGGAATGCTTGTAAATTGGTTGTCATTGCAGTATATGCTTATAAGATTGGGGGGCAATTCTGGCAAAGTTGTTAGTCGGTTGCCACTACACAAAAGACTGGTAATGCTTTTAAAAAATTTTACACCTGTAAGGTCTTTAATATTTGCGTTTATACTTACAAGTTGATTTGCAGTAATTATTTGAAAGTTGGAAGTGTCCATTTGACCAGAACCGTTAAATGCCCCCGGCCATTTATTTCTTATGTCATTTCTGAAATTACTATCGGGTAGGTTCACATATTGCGCTTTTACTCCTGCAATAGCTAAAAACAAAAATGCAAGTATGGTGATTAATTTCAGTTTCATTATACAATATATTTAAAATTATGGCAATTAACTTTATTGATCCTTTATTGCGAAAAAAAGTTTGCAATTAGCATTAAAATAATCACAAAACAAGTGTTCAATCAGGTTATACAACAATAGGTTGGCAAAAGGTTAGGTATTTTTAAAAAATATTTTTTGTAGGCTTTTACATATAAAAAAGACGGCTGGAAGCGCACCAACCGTCTTTTTTATAAAACACATATTGAAATTATTCAATTATCAATTTTTCGCTTTGTGTAGAACCACTTGTTGTAGTCACCGAAAGTAAATAAAGCCCTTTAGGCAAATGACCCACAGCGATTTCTATTGACTTATTATTTCCTGCCACTTTAGTCAATACTGTTCTCCCTGCATTGTCGGCTAGGGTGATGGTTTTTAGTTTGTCGCCGGTTATGGTTACAATATTATGGGCAGGGTTGGGGGCAATTGTTAGAAGTAAATTGTTAATGGTTATTTGCCGTATTGGGCTGTAGGTAAATGAACCATCGCGGTCTATTAGTTTGAGGCGGTAGTACAGTGAGTTATGAGTAGGGAGATGTGAGTTTTGGTTACTCAATACTGCCAATTCACTACTCACATTGTCTGTGTAGTTGTATTCCTTTTTGTTGGCGGCTTTTACTGTGCCTATGCTTGTAAAGTCTTTACCATTTTGGCTACGCTCTATTTGGTAGCGGTCAAAGTTTTGTTCATTTTCTACCTGCCAGTTGAGCAAAGCTTTGTTGTCTTTGAGTTGGGCGGTGAAGGTGAGGAGGTGGACGGGGGTTATAATTTGGGAGTTTAGCTTTAGGATGAATATGTCATCTATGCCTACGCTTTTCAAGTAGAATGTCTCTACACCGGGATCGAAATCTATTTTATTGCTGAAACTTCCTGTGATAACTAGATTGTTGTATTTGTCTAATGCTAAGTCACGAGGATTAACATTGTCAACACCGCCTACATTTTCAGCCCATAAAAAATTACCGTTTTCATCCAGCTTTAGGACAAAAAGATCAGAATAGATTCCTGCGTCAATATTGTAAATACCAGTTCCTGGATCAAAGTCTGCTGTATCACTAAAATTGCCTGTTGCATAAACATTGTTGGCGGTGTCGGTTTTTAGACCCCAAATAAAATCATCGTTTTTTCCACTGACAGTTTTAACCCAAACAAAATTGCCGGCTGAATCGAGTTTGCAAATAAAACCATCGTAACGTAGCATACTCACAGGGGCAACCATAAAACTGTCGAGCCCGGGATCAAAATCTGTTTTGTATTGAAAATATCCCCCGCTGTAAATATTACCTTGTTGGTCTGTTGTTATTCCCCTAATGATATTGTAACTATCAAAGGTTTTCACCCAAATAAAATTGCCGGCTGAATTGAGTTTTACTAAAAATGAAGTTCCCCCAGCAGAAGTTTGTGCCATGTATGTACCCGGTCCGGGATCAAAATCTATCTGGCTATTTCCCCAAACAAAACCCGCAGCATACACCTCGCCATTCTTATCTATAGTTATCCCAGTGCCATCGTCATCCTTATAACTTCCAAAAGAATGAGCCCATTCAAAATCCCCGGCAGCATTCAGCTTTAAAATGTAAGCATCCGACGTGATGGTAGTGAAATATGGCGGGGTAAGCGTATAAACCCCGGTACCGGGGTCAAAGTCGGCAGTTCCGGTAAATGAGCCAGTGATGTACACATTTCCGGAAGTATCGGTTGCAAGGTGGTTGTAACCTTCTTTGCCGGTACTACCGATGCTTTTAGCCCATATAAAATTACCGGCAGTATCCAATTTTTCAATGAACACATCAAAATCTCCTTTAGAATACAAATACTGCGTTCCGGTACCGGGGTCAAAATCTGTCTGGGCATCAAAAACCCCGCTAATTACCAGGTTGCCTGACTTATCTAAAACCATTGAATAGATGGTTTCGTCGCCACTGCTTCCTATTTGTTTTGCCCATACTAATTTGCCTTTGGCATTTTGCTTCATTATAAAAATGGTAGTGTATTGGCTACCCGCGAGATTGTAAACTCCAGGGCCGGGGTCAAAATCAACAGGATAACCGTCGGAGAAAAAATAACCCCCTGTATATACATTTCCGGCACTGTCAACAACTGTTGCAAAACCTATGTCTGAATAGGATGGACTGCCTGAACTGCCTCCCATTTGCCCGGCCCATGCAAATGTGGGCTGCTGAGCTTTAGCGCATATAGATCCTAACAATCCTATCACCAATAAAAGTATCAACTTTTTCATAAAGACAGTTTGGTTCATAACAAAAGAATGAAGTTATAACAAAGGAGGTTCATTTAGCGAATCGTAATATTATTTATTCAACACACCATCATAACTACTCCACCACCAATTTTTCACTTTGTGTATTTCCTCCTGTTGTTGTCACCGTTAGTAAATAAAACCCTTTAGGCAAATGACTCACCTCGATTTCTATTGACTTATTATTTCCTGCAACTTTAGTCAACACCGTTCTTCCTGCATTGTCTGCTAGGGTGATGGTTTTTAGTTTGTCTCCGGTGATAGTTACAATATTATGTGCAGGGTTGGGGGCAATGGTTAATTGTAAATGATTAATTGTTAGTTGGCGGATTGGGCTGTAAGTGAAAGTGCCATCGCGGTCTATGAGTTTGAGACGGTAGTATAGTGAGTTATTGGTAGGGATTTGTGAGTTTTGGTTACTCACTACTGCCAATTCACTACTCACATTGTCTGTGTAACTGTATTCCTTTTTGTTGGCGGCTTTAACTGCGCCTCTTGCAGCAAAATCTTTGCCGTTTGGGCTGCGCTCTATTTGGTAGCGGTCAAAGTTTTGTTCGTTTTCTACTTGCCAGTTGAGCAAAGCATTGTTGTCTTTTAGTTTGGCGGTGAAGGTGAGGAGGTGGACGGGGAAAGCCGAACCCGTATTCTTGAGTCTTATGTATGTTGGGGTACTGTCGAAAGTAACACCAATTATTATTTTATCGGCGTAGGGGTATACTTTATAAAATCGTAGGCTTCTGCTAAAGCCTTTGTAAAGTAATACCCCATTTATTCCGAATGTTGAATCAAGACTACCATTTGGATTGAAACGACAGCATACAGGGTTGTAGTTTGTATAAGAAGAATCAAGACTACCCACGGCGAGTATTTTGCCATCCGGTTGCAAAGCCAAATAATAACAAGGTTGGTTATAAAGACCCGAACCCATCCCCGCTTTGCCATTAATCCCAAAACTGCTGTCAATAATTCCGTCCTGTGTGTAACGTATTATTGCAGACATATTTGCGGCAGATATTATTTTCCCATCCGGCTGAATTACCATTTCACGTTGGTGCGTGTTCGTGGTTGCAAAGCCACCGTTACCAAATGTTGAATCGAAAACCCCGTTAGAAGATAGACGGATGAGCCCTCCGGAATACAAGAAGGCTATGACTTTACCTGATGGTTGGACCGCAACATTGTCCGCAATACAAGTGTAACAATTTGAATTTGAAAACATTTCAAATGTTCCATTTGAACCAAAATAGTCGTCACTTCCATTTGACTGGAATCTGGATACATAGGCGTGGTTTCCGAGGGGTTGAGGCGGTACCCAGTCTCCGGAATAGTAAGAGCTTCCTGTTACCAATATTTTTCCATCATATTGACTTAATACAGAAGTTGGATAGCACATTTCCCTGAACCCAAATTCTCTGTTTAAATCGACTACGCCATTAGTGTCAAAACGTATTAGAAAGTTTTTTTCATTAGCAAGAGGATATTGTGAATAATGCCTGATAACACCTACAACTAATAGTTTGCCATCAGACTGTACGGAAATACCTTTACTCTCGATTTTCGTAGCATTATTAAAATTTACTCTTGCTATGCCATTTACCCCAAAGGTGCTATCAATGCTACCATCAGCATTACTTCGCATAACTTCAACAAAAAATGGGTATGTGGGATAATTGCCTAAACGATAAAATCTGCCATCGGGCAATCCGGCAAGTCCTCCGTTACCGTTATGATAAATCATTACTCCATTTATTCCAAAAGTAGAATCAAGTGTGCCGTCTTGGGCATATATGGAAATAGAAAATCCAAGGATTGAAAAAATTATTGAAAAAAAAATCCATTTGTGAAGGGTAAAATTTATTTTCATAGTTAGATATTTTTAAAATGAAGTTATAACAAACGAGGTTCATTTAGCGAATCGTAACAGATTAAATTATTTTAACCTGCTAACATTTTCAAATCCATAAACCATAGATGCACCCATTTAAAGCTAGTCTTTAATGGAGCTTGTATTTTAAAACAATATATTTAGGAAAAGTAGAATAGTAGCACCAATCTTAAGACGTGCGACGCCAATCAAGCCCCACAATGAACCAATGCCCGACCCCCAAAACCCATTAATAAGGAATCGGAAAAATTCTCTGACCATTTTCTGCGAAAATAAAATGCCAACCCTTACCTTTGCCGTAAATTTTAGGACTTAAATAATCAATATATGTCGAAAGTTGGTAAGGTAAAACAAGTTATCGGCGCCGTAGTGGACGTGCAGTTTGAAGGTACTCTGCCGGAAATTTATAACTCATTGGAGCTGAAACGCGAAAACGGGGACATCCTTGTATTGGAAGTGCAGCAGCACCTTGGTGAGGACAGCGTACGTACCATTGCGATGGACGGTACCGAAGGTCTTGTAAGGGGTATGGAGGTAATTGATACCGACAGACCAATCAGTATGCCTGTAGGTGAGGGTATCAACGGCCGTTTGTTCAATGTAACAGGCGATGCAATTGATGGTCTTCCGCAAGTAAGCAAAGTTGGTGGCCGCCCTATTCACAGTAAGCCGCCTTTGTTTGAAAACCTTAGTACTTCTTCCGAAATATTATTTACCGGTATTAAAGTTATTGACTTGATTGAGCCTTACTCCAAAGGTGGTAAAATTGGTCTTTTTGGCGGTGCCGGTGTGGGTAAAACAGTATTGATTCAGGAGTTGATTAATAATATTGCCATTGGTTATGGTGGTTTGTCAGTATTTGCAGGCGTGGGCGAAAGAACCCGTGAAGGTAATGACCTGATGAGAGAGATGATTGAAGCAGGCATTATGAAATACGGCGAAAAATTCAAGCACAGCATGGAAGAAGGCGGCTGGGATTTAGATGCTGTAAACCTGGAAGAACTAAAAGAATCTAAAGCAACATTTGTATTTGGTCAAATGAACGAACCACCGGGTGCAAGGGCACGTGTGGCTTTGAGCGGATTGACTATTGCTGAATATTTCCGTGACGGTGATGGACAAGGCAAAGGAAAGGACATCCTGTTCTTTGTGGATAACATCTTCCGTTTTACACAGGCGGGTTCTGAAGTATCGGCCCTGTTGGGTCGTATGCCATCGGCGGTGGGTTACCAACCAACATTGGCTACAGAAATGGGATTGATGCAGGAAAGAATTACTTCTACTAAAAACGGTTCAATTACATCGGTTCAGGCGGTTTACGTACCTGCAGATGACTTGACCGATCCGGCTCCGGCTACAACATTTGCCCACCTTGATGCAACCACGGTATTGAGCCGTAAAATTGCGGATTTGGGTATCTACCCTGCGGTTGACCCGTTGGATAGTACTTCAAGAATATTGACACCGCAGATTGTGGGTAATCAACACTACGATTGTGCTAACAGAGTTAAATTGATCCTTCAGCGTTATAAAGAGTTACAGGATATCATTGCAATTCTTGGTTTGGATGAATTGAGCGATGATGATAAACAAACCGTATCAAGGGCAAGAAAGGTACAGCGTTTCCTTTCTCAACCTTTCCACGTGGCCGAGCAGTTCACAGGTCTTAAAGGAGTATTTGTAAATATTGATGATACCATCCGTGCTTTCAACTCCATTATGGACGGCGAAGTAGATGAATATCCTGAAGCAGCATTTAACCTTGTAGGTACTTTGGAAGATGCAATAGAGAAAGGAAAGAAAATGATGGAAGCGGCTAAGGCGTAGGGGAGCCTCCCCGACCCTCCAAAGGAGGGAGTAAGGTTGGTCTTTCTAACAAAATTAATTGCCTTTTCCTGAAAAAGGGTTTAAAAATCTATAATTACGTTACACATAAATTCCCCCTTGGGGGATTCGAGGGGGCTTCCTTTTATGACTTTAGAAATACTTACACCAGAAAAAAGATTATACAGCGGCGATGTTTATGGCGTTCAGTTGCCGGGTATAGATGGCAAATTTGAAGTGCTGAACAAACACGCTCCTTTGGTTAGCGCCTTGGGCAAGGGGAATATTAAAGTGCTTAAAGACAAAACCAACACAACCAACTTCTCTATAGATAGTGGCTTTGTAGAAGTGCTGAACAACAAAGCAACTGTACTTGTTGAAGGTGCTACAGAAGTATAATTTTTATTGAAATCTTATTTATAAAGCTCTGCTGAAAGGCAGGGCTTTTTTTTTGAAAGGAAAGAAGTAAGCCAGAATCAATATTTCATTCACTTTTGATTGTTAATTGATCACTGTTAATTGTTCACTGATCATTGTTCACTGTTCACTATTCCTCAATTCAACTGTGGATCCAATGGATAATTAATCATTTGTGCATATTCGCCGCCAAGTTGTTTTAGTGCTTCTTTCCAGGTGTCGCTGATTTTTTCGGGGAAAATCAATGCTTTGGTAGCATCCGTTGTTATCCAGCTTTTAATGTTCATTTCTTCTTCCAATTGTCCTTCGGTCCAGCCGCTGTAGCCTATAAAGAACCGGATATTATTATTGCTAAGCTTTTTCTCTGTGAGCATATCAAGCACTGCCTCAAAATCGCCGCCCCAGTATATGCCATCTATTACTTCCACACCACCCGGTATCAGGTCGGGAGATTGGTGCAGAAAATGCAGCGTATCCAACTGCACCGGTCCTCCATAGTAAACTGGAAATGTAGAGGATTCAAAACCTTGTAACAAGTCACCCAATAGCTGATCATGTATTCTGTTAAGCACAAAACCAAAACTGCCTTCCTCCTTATGTTCACACATAAAAACCACCGTACGCTTAAAGTTGTTGTCGCGTAAAAAAGGATCGGCAATTAATAGTTTTCCGGCGGCTATCTCTACCATATTTAAGAGTTATGAAGTAATAAAGTTAGGAAATGCGTTTTTTAGAAAAAATTTTTGTTGCCAATAGGGCGTTAAAAACAAAAGTAGTTGGGATTGGTTGCCAAGATGTAATTTTATCTTTGTGCCCATGAAGAAAAGTTTCCCTGTAATTATTACTTTGATAACCTTGTCGCTGCTAGGCATCATTGTATTGCAGGTAAGCTGGTTTAGAGATATGACCAAACTGCGGCAGCAGCAGTTGGGCGAAAAGGCTGAAGAAGCCGGAACAGAAGTGGCCATAGAATTGAGCAAGAGTGCTTCTCATGCACCTTACATGAAGATTCCCCGCAAACAAAAATTGAGTTTACTGGGTGATGATTACCAGATACCGTTGGGTAAATCATTGTTGTCTGACCATTTTTCGCCTTTTGAAATAAGAGAAAAGTTGAAACAGGCTTTTGATGAAAGAGGCATGAAAGATGTAAATTTTGAATTCGGAATTACGTATAATTCTTCCAGCTATTTACTTGAATTGCAATCACAAAGTTTTTTAAATGTTGTAAATGATACAGTACATAATAAGATCGTAATTATTGCAATAGTGCCGCCGGATTACAATGATATGAAAGATGCATTTGAGCATCTCATCATTATCATTCCAAATTATAACATTCAGGTTTGGGAGTCAGTTATTTGGATGATAGTTTTTGCCGTAGGGTTTACGCTTATCATTCTTACAGCTTTTGGGGTTACTATACAGGCGTTGCTACGCCAAAAAAAGTTGAGCGAAATAAAGACAGATTTCATCAACAACATGACCCATGAATTTAAAACTCCATTGGCTACAATTTCGCTGGCAGTAGATGCATTGCGCAATGAAAAGGTGATGCACAACCCTGAAAAAATGGCTTATTTCAGCGGAATAATAAAAGAAGAAAATAAGCGAATGAACAGGCATGTAGAAACTATATTACAAGCCGCATTGCTGGATAAGCAACAGCTTAAAATGGATTTGAATAAAGTACACTGTCATACAATGGTGTTAAACGCACTCAACAATTATCAACTACAGATACAGGACATACAAGGCAAGGTAGAACTGCATTTAGATGCTAAAAATGATACAGTAATCGGCGATGAAGTTCACTTTACCAGCCTGCTTTCTAACCTTATAGACAATGCCATAAAATACTCAAAAGAAAATCTGGTCTTGAAAATATTTACCACAAGTGATAGTAAAAATATTCAGATAAAAATACAGGACAACGGTATAGGCATGAGTAAAGAAACGGTGAAACGTGTCTTCGAAAAATTTTATAGGGCACACACCGGCAACATACACAATGTAAAAGGTTTTGGCCTTGGTATGAGCTATGTAAAAACAGTGATTGATGTACACAAAGGCAACATAAAGGTAGATAGTACTTTGGGTAAGGGCAGTTGCTTTACTGTAGAAGTTCCATTAGCGGAGAATAGTTAGTCCAATAAATTCATTTTGGTTTTCAGGCTTTGAAGTTGTTGTTGGGCTTGTCTAACATCTAATATCTAACCTCTAACATCTTACTACTATTTCCACAACAAGCACCCATCTCCATAACTCAAAAACCTAAAATAATTATCCATTGCATAAGCATAAATGTCTTTCCATTTATCTCCAACAATAGCTGCAATCAACAATAGCAAAGTTGACTGTGGTTGATGAAAATTGGTAATGATACCTTTGGCAATTTTAAGTTCATAACCCGGTGCAATCAGTATTTGTGTTTTGCTGATTAATCGGGGAAGGTTATTTTTTTTCATCCAATTACATAAAGATTGCAATGCTTTTTCTGCAGAAATATTAGCGGTCATCTCATACACTTCCCATTGCTTAATAGTCAGTTCTTCTAAAGAGATATTTTCATTCAAAATTGTCTTTAACCCCATCCAATAAAGGCTTTCAATAGTACGGAGCGAGGTGGTTCCAACCGCTACAATAGTTTTGTTTGCATAATCAATCAGTTGTTCTATTGCTGTTATTTCTACATCAATAAACTCTGTATGCATGTCATGGTCAGCAAGGGTTTCGCTTTTCACTGGTTTAAATGTTCCAGCACCTACATGTAGTGTTACAAATGCTTTTGCAATACCTTTTGCTTCTAATTTTTTAAAAACAGCTTCTGTAAAATGTAAACCTGCGGTAGGTGCAGCAACGGATCCGTCTTGAGCTGCATATATAGTTTGGTATCTTGTCTTATCACTTTCTTCTGCATCTCTGTGCAGGTAAGGCGGTAAGGGAATAAAGCCCGCCAAATGAAGCATTTCTGCAAAGGACATTTCTTCAAGTTGCCAGCTTAGTTCTATTACAAAACAATCACTCAATCTATCTATAATTGAAGCTTCAAGTTTTATTTCATTTCCGTTTATCTGAATAACTTTTTCAAGCTTAATCCCATGTTTCCATTTGCTTGCACCACCCACAAGGCATTTCCATTGCACCTTGCCTTTTTGCAACATTGCAGTGGTTATATCTGCATAACCATCACCCGGTTCTAAACAAAAAATTTCTATTACTGCACCAGTTGATTTTTGAAAAATTAAACGGGCTTCTACTACTTTGGTATTGTTAAAAACCAGCAAACTATTTGTTGGTAAAAATTCATCAATGTGCTTGTAAACAGAAGTCTTTATTATTCCATTTTCATACACAAGCAGCTTACTGTTATCTCTTTCTTCCAGTGGGAATTTTGCGATGCGATTGTCGGGTAAAGTGTAGGTAAAATCGGATATGGAAAGGTTTTTTGGTATTCTCATTCAGTGTAAAATGTTAATATAATGGGTTTCGATTTTAATAAATAAGGAAACAGTCTTAAGATTGTTGTGTGCGAAATTGTGCATTTGTTCCATCAAATTGATATTCAAACACATTGATTATCAATTTAAATCACACATTATCCACACTTATTCACATTTAATTCACCCTCTTTTTGTTGAATTCTTCTGAAACGTAATGCCATAGCCACTTTTGGACATATTGTGCCTGTGGATAAAAAGATAAACTTTTTAATTGGGTTAAAAGTGGGAAAAAGTGTTATTTTGTGGTAATAAATGTCAATTTAAATTATTTTTATCAACAATGGCATCTTTCCTTGGCGAATATGAGGCTACCCTGGACCCAAAAGGTCGCTTCCTTTTACCTGCCGGTTTTAAAAAGCAGTTAAAGGAAGGCGAAAGCACATTTGTGCTGAACAGGGGTATGGAAAATTGTCTCACGCTATATCCGATGGATAGTTGGAACGCCATAGTTGAACAGATTGCTAAGTTGAATGAATTTGACCCTAAAGTTCGTGCTTTTCGTCGTACATTTTTAGGTGGGGCTACAGAAGTTGAATTAGACAATGCCGGAAGGATGTTGTTGCCTCCTACACTTAAAGAACATGCCGGACTTACAAAAGATATAATACTGGTAGCAGCAATGAACAAAATTGAGATTTGGGAAGCTGCACGATATAAAAAGTTCTTTGAGCAAATGGAGCCTGAAACATTTAGTCAGTTGGCAGCAGAAGTTATGGTAAAGCCTGATACAAATCCGTAAGGCTATGAGCGAAAACGAAACATCTGTTCCTGCTTCGTCCTACCATGTTCCTGTTTTGTTTTTTGAAACATTGGAAGCCTTGCAGATAAAACCGGATGGAGTGTATGTTGATTGCACATTTGGTGGTGGAGGTCATAGCCGGGGCATTTTAGAAAGACTGGGCAAAGAAGGTAAACTAATAGCTTTTGATCAGGATGAAGATGCAAAGACCAATATACCAAAAGATGAAAGGGTACTATTTGTGCCGAATAATTTTCGCTATGTACAAAGATTTCTGCGGTTACATGGCATAACAGGGGTAGACGGCTTGTTGGCAGATTTAGGTGTTAGCAGCCATCAGTTTGATGAAGGGACAAGAGGGTTTTCAACAAGGTTTGACGGACCACTTGATATGCGGATGGATCAAAGGCAAGACAATAATGCAAGCACAGTGGTGAAAAAGTTTACCGAACTGCAGTTGCACAAATTGTTTGAACAATATGGCGAGGTCAGCAATTCTAAAACCCTTGCCAAACATATTGTTCAGCATAGGGCAAACACACCATTGCAAACTATTGCGCAGCTAAAAGCACTGATAAGTCCTGTGGTAAAAGGGAATCCGCATAAGTATTTAGCACAGGTTTTTCAAGCGTTGAGGATAGAAGTAAATGATGAAATGGGTGCTTTAAAAGAGTTGCTGGAACAGATACCGGCTGTATTAAAGACGGGTGGAAGAGCAGCAATCATCACCTTTCATTCATTAGAAGACAGGATGGTGAAAAATTTCTTTAGAAGTGGAGCATTTGATGAAGTGGAAAGCAATCCACTTATTCAGGAAGAATCAAAAAATCAATTGAAAATAATAACCAAGAAACCAATTGTAGCAGGAACCGAAGAAGCAAAGAAGAACCCACGAAGCAGAAGTGCAAAGTTGAGAGTAGCAGAGAAAAAATAATTTTTTTAAATCCTGATAAAAATTCAGGCAAATAAATAAATGGTCAACGAAAAGAACATAGAAAAAAAGAACTCGATTTCATCTGCATTGGGTGAAGTGTTCAACTATAGATGGATAGTGAAGAATATCCCATTCTTTTTGTTTTTGGCGGTGTTGGCAGTATTATATATAGCCAATGGGCACATGGCAGATAACAGAATAAGAAAGATAAATGACACAGGTAGAAGGTTGAAAGATCTTCAGTATGAATATAAAACATTGAAAAGCGAAATGATGTTCAGGAGCCGTGAAAGTGAAATGGTAAAAGCTGCAGCGCCATTGGGTTTAATGATAGACAGCACATCGCCATACAGAATAAATATGTTGAGCAGAAGTAAAGCAGACAAAGAAGAAAACTGATTAGGAATAAAATAAGTATAACATAAGTGGATGTAAAAAAAGACATATTGTGGAGGGTTTATCTGGGGTTTATCCTTATGGCTATTGTAGGCTCATGTATTCTTGGTAAGGCATTTTATATTCAGCAGGTGCAGGGGGCATATTGGCGTGGAATGAGTGATAGCCTGCATCAAAAAATTGTGGAGTTAGATGCTGAAAGAGGAACAATCTATAGCGAGGATGGTAGTATGCTAAGTACAAGCATTCCGCAATTTGATGTGTATATAGATTTTATGGCCGAGGGGTTGAGAGACAAGAATGGCAAAAGGTTTAGAGAGAATGTTGACTCGTTGAGTATATGTCTTGCCAATCTCTTTCAGGATAGAAACAGCCATGAATACAAGGATATGTTGCAGACAGGTTATCGGGAGAAAGACAGGTATTTTTTGCTACGCAAAAAACTTTCTTTCAAAGAGTATCAGTTATTGACAAAGTTTCCTTTGGTAAGATTGGGTAGAAATAAAAGTGGTTTTATTCCCGATAAAAAAATAATTAGGTTGAATCCTTATAAAATGCTTGCATACCGCACCATAGGATTGTTGAGAGAGAGTAATAAAGTAGGTCTTGAGCTTACCTACGATAAATACCTTGAAGGTACAAAAGGAAAAAGGCTTGTAAGATACATAGCAGGCGGTGTAAGTGTACCCATAGATGATTATGAGGTTGAGGCAGAAAATGGTAAAGATGTAGTTACAACATTAGATGTAAACATTCAGGATATAACAGAGAATGCACTCATGAAGATGATGGTGAAGAATGAGGCGGAACATGGTTGTGCAATTGTAATGGAAGTAAAAACAGGAAAAATAAAAGCAATTGCAAACCTTGGACACACAAGGGACAGTCTTTATTGGGAAGATTATAATTATGCTATCACTCCTACGGAACCCGGTTCCACCTTTAAGTTGGCAACGATGTTGTCTTTGTTGGAGGATAAAAAAATTAATTTAAGCACTCCGGTAAATCTTGATGGTGGAGAATGGCAGGTTTATGGCAGAAAAGTATTTGATAGTGAAAAGCATGGTCTAAATACAGTTACAGTTAAACAGGCTTTTGAACAAAGTAGCAATGTGGGCATGGCAAAAATAGCCTGGGTCAATTATGGAAATAATCCAAGGCAGTTTATTAATCACATTGTAAACCTTCATTTGGATTCCCTTACAGGTATAGATTTAAAAGGAGAAATAAGACCATCAATTTATAAACCTGGAACTAAGTATTGGAGCAATACCACATTGCCATGGATGGCTTTTGGTTATAACCTAACGCTTAGTCCAATGCAGATGGTTACGTTGTATAATGCCGTTGCCAATAATGGTAAAATGATGAGGCCTTATTTAGTAAATGAAATAAGAGAGGATGGTAAAGCTATTCAAACTTATGAGCCTCATGTAATGAAGGATAGTATTTGCAACCGTTATACACTAAGTCAGCTAAGGGAATTGCTCGAAGGGGTAATGATAGAGGGAACAGGCAAAGGGTTAAGAAGCAAGTATTATTCAATTGCCGGTAAAACGGGTACAGCATTGGTTGCAAATGGTAGCAGAGGGTATGACGATAAAATTTATCAATCATCATTTGCAGGCTATTTCCCCGCGGATAACCCGCAGTACACTGTTATTGTGGTAATAAAAAATAAACCACATGCACCTGTTTTTTATGGAGCTGCTGTTGCAGGTCCCGTGTTTAGAGAAATAGCCGATCAGGTATATGCCTTAAAGGTGAATCAGGAACATAATCTGGTAAACATTTTCAAAAAGTCTGATAGCAGCAGATATAGCTATGCGGGGTATACAAAAGATATTAATACGGTTACAAATCAGTTAAGCATAACACCCAAAGTACAGGGCACGGGTAGTTATAGCAGAATATACAAGCAGAATGCTGATACAATAATGACCACCCAAAATATTTCAATGAAACGTATGCCATCCCTAACCGGAATGGGCTTAAAGGATGCTGTATATCTCTGCGAAAATCTTGGTTTAAGAGTTATGATAAAGGGGCGTGGTAAAGTGGACGCTCAATCAATTAATGAAGGACAAAATATTTCGAAAGGACAAATAATAAACATACAATTTAACTAAACGATTTTATTTCTATTACAGTTCATTCATGGCAAAACTTCAGGACATACTATACAATGTGCATTTGCAGACTGTTTCAGGACCAACAAACCTTGAAGTAACTGCGCTGTATTTTGATAGCCGTCAGGTAACACCGGGGTCTTTGTTTATTGCAGTAAAAGGTAGTTCAAGTGATGGTCATGCATATATAGGGGTAGCAATAGAAAAGGGTGCTAAAATAATTGTTTGTGAATTATTACCGGCATTACTACATGATGGCATCACTTATATACAAGTTGCAAATAGTGGAGAAGCTGCAGCTTTTATGGCAGACAACTTATATGAACAA
Organism: Segetibacter sp.; assembly: GCA_031423805.1. Classification (GTDB taxonomy): domain Bacteria; phylum Bacteroidota; class Bacteroidia; order Chitinophagales; family Chitinophagaceae; genus Segetibacter. The sequence goes on from JANPGE010000054.1 coordinate 65,807, forward strand.
CCTTCTAAGAAAATAAAATTGGTTGGCGTAACAGGCACTAATGGCAAGACTACTATAGCAACACTTTTATACAAAGTGTTTACTAAAATGGGCTACACATGTGGACTTGTAAGTACAGTACAGAATCATATTGGTGATAAAATAGTTCCATCAACACATACAACACCTGATGCAATAAGTATTCAGGAATTGTTAAGTGAAATGGTCATGGCAGGTTGTACTTATGTATTTATGGAAGTGAGTAGTCATGCTATTCATCAGAATAGGATAGCTGCACTACATTTTACCGGAGGTTTGTTTAGCAACATTACACATGATCATTTGGACTATCACAAAACATTTGATGAGTACATACGGGTAAAGAAGATGTTTTTTGATATGCTTCCGGCAAATGCATTTGCTATATCAAATCTTGATGATAAAAGAGGAACTGTGATGTTGCAAAATACAAACGCTGCAAAACACTATTATAGTCTCAAAACGTTGGCAGATTTTAAGGGAAAGATACTTGAGAACAACCTTACAGGTTTAGTAATGCTTGTGAATGAAAAGGAAGTACACTTCAGACTTATAGGAGAATTCAATGCCTACAATATTCTTGCTGTGTATGGTGCTGCAATTTGTTTGGGTGAAAATGTTGATGAAGTGCTTACAACGCTTAGCATGGTAACGGGGGCAGAAGGTCGGTTTGATTATATCATAAGCCCATCAAGCATCATAGGAATAGTAGATTATGCACATACTCCTGATGCATTGGAGAATGTACTGGGAACAATAAAGAAGTTAAGGCAGGGTAATGAACAACTAATAACGGTAGTAGGGTGTGGAGGAGACAGGGATAAAACCAAACGACCAATAATGGCAGGAGTTGCATGTGAATTAAGCGACAAAGTAATATTCACAAGTGACAACCCACGTAGTGAAGATCCTGCTGAAATTCTAAAGGATATGGAAGAGGGACTTGGAAGTGCCGCAAGAAGAAAATCACTTTCAATTTCCGAAAGAAAAGAGGCAATTAAAACTGCTGTTAGTCTTGCAAAGCCTTTTGATATTTTATTAATTGCAGGAAAGGGACACGAGAAATATCAGGAAATAAAAGGTGTAAAATATCCTTTCGATGATAAAGAAATATTAAATGAAATGTTTGAGTTGTTTGGCAAGTAAATGCAAAAGTGTATTTATAGAACCTTTTCAACTGCAGAATGTAAAAAACTGAAAGTAACAAAAAAAGAAATACTGATTAATCTATAAAATGCTGTATTACCTCTATCAATGGCTCATTAGGGAAGGAATAAAATTCCCTGGAAGTGGATTGTTTCAATTCATCACTTTCCGGGTATTGCTTGCAGTTTTGTTGTCATTGTTTATTACTACAGTTTACGGAAAAAGGTTGATCAGGATATTATTAAAAAAGCAGGTAGGTGAATCTGTACGTGAGTTGGGTTTAGCGGGTGAGGAGGAAAAAAAAGGTACACCAACAATGGGTGGAATAATCATTCTGCTTGCTATACTGATTCCAACATTATTGTTTGCCAACCTTGACAAGGTATACATAAGGTTGATGCTATTAAGTACAGTATGGCTTGGTATCATTGGATTTATAGATGACTATTTTAAACTTAGAGCAAAAAGAATTTCAAGGGAAAAAGGAATTGATTATAAAAAGGCTGATAAGGATGGACTTGCCGGAAAATTTAAAATATTTGGACAAGTGGTATTGGGGATTATTGTTGGGGCTACGCTTTATTTTAATCAAAGTGTAACGGTAGAACGGGAGGTGATTTCTCAAACAGAATTGGGAAATTCATCAGACAGTATACTACATAGGGGAGAAAGGCTTGTCGCAGATACAGTAAGGGTATTTGATGGAAAAAAGCATAGGTATGTGAAAGTTAAAACACCAATAACTACTATACCGTTTGTTAAGAACCATGAATTTAATTATAGCAAGTTGTTGCCCGAGGCATTGCAGCCTTATACCTGGATACTTTATATAGTCATAGTAATTTTTATAATCACTGCTGTTTCTAACGGTGCAAATATTACCGATGGATTAGATGGACTGTGTACAGGTGTTTCAGCATTAATTGGTGTTTGCCTTGGCATTTTTGCTTATGTAAGCGGAAACATAAGATTTGCAGAGTATCTCAATATCATGTACATACCCAATCTTGGTGAGCTAAGCATTTTTATTGGGGCATTCATTGGTGGTTGTGTAGGGTTTCTATGGTACAATGCATTTCCTGCACAGGTTTTTATGGGCGATACCGGTAGCCTAGCCTTAGGAGGTATTATTGCCTCACTTGCAATTATCATAAGGAAAGAGTTATTGATACCCATTATTTGCGGTGTATTTCTGGTTGAAAATTTAAGTGTGATTATTCAGGTTTCCTATTTCAAATACACAAAGAAAAAGTATGGAGAGGGGAGGCGCATATTTAGAATGAGTCCGTTACACCATCACTATCAAAAACTTGGGTATCACGAAAGTAAGATTGCAACAAGGTTTTGGATTATAACAATATTGTGTATGGTGTTTTCTGTAATGAGTTTAAAAATCAGGTAAAAGCTTTTTGAAGTAGAAAAGTTATGAGAATTATTAAGGAGCCGAACAATAAGCGATTGGTGATATTGGGTGGAGGAGAAAGTGGTGTTGGTGCTGCAATATTAGCTCATCAAAAAGGGTATCAAGTTTTTTTAAGCGATGGGGGTTTACTGAAAGAAGCATATAAACATGACCTTTTAAAAAACCAGATTGACTTTGAAGAGGGAGGCCATACTGAAGAGAAAATACTGAATGCAGATGAGGTTGTTAAAAGCCCTGGAATACCTGAAAAGAATGAGATACTAAAAAAGATAAGGGCTAAAGGTATAGAGGTAATAAGTGAAATAGAACTGGCATACAGATATGTTAAAAACGGAAAGATCGTAGCAATAACAGGAAGTAATGGTAAGACAACTACAACTTCATTGCTCTATCACATGTGTAAAGTAGCAGCATTGGATTGTGCATTGGTTGGAAACATTGGGTATTCATTTGCAAGACAAATTGCTGAAGACCCCAAGCCACTATATGTTACAGAAATAAGTTCTTTTCAGTTAGATGATATTAAAACGTTCAGACCGGATATAGCAATACTATTAAACATAACAGAAGACCATTTAGACAGGTACGATTACAAATTTGAAAATTATATAAACAGCAAG
>JANPGE010000055.1:0-4675 GCA_031423805.1 Segetibacter sp.
AAACCATCTGTATTGATTACCCGAAAAGAATCACAGAAAGATGTCCCTAATTTTTATTTAAAAGATATAAAGGCACAAACTGCTGATAAGGCCATTACTTCATTCACAAACCCTTACCCTGCATTGGAAGGCATCAGCAAGCAAAAAGTAAAATACAAACGTGCCGATGGGGTTGATTTAACCGGAGATTTATATTTACCAAAAGGATACAACAAAGAAAAAGATGGCCCGCTTCCGGTTTTTATGTGGGCCTATCCAAGAGAGTTTAACAGTGCAAATGATGCGGCTCAAATAAGAGGCAGCCAAAACAAGTTTACTACTATCAGTTGGGGTAGCCCATTGTTTTATGTAACACAAGGTTTTGCTATTTTAGACAATGCCGAAATGCCCATAGTAAGCACCAATCCTGACGCAAAACCCAATGATAACTTTATTGAACAGTTAAAAATGAATGCTGAAGCTGCCATAAATTATTTGTCGGAATCAGGTGTAGGCGATAGAAATAGGGTAGCAGTAGGCGGACACAGTTATGGTGCATTTATGACAGCCCATTTACTTAGCCATACAAAATTATTTAAAGCCGGAATTGCCCGCAGTGGGGCATACATGAGAACACTGACGCCATTCGGTTTTCAGGCAGAAGACCGAACTTATTGGCAGGCACCGGATTTATACAATAAAATGAGCCCGTTTAGCTATGCTGACATTATTAAAACCCCATTATTACTCATTCATGGTGATAGTGATGATAATCCGGGAACATTTCCTATCAACAGCGAAAGATTGTTCAATGCCATAAAAGGCCATGGTGGAACAGTTCGGTTTCTTTCTTTGCCTTATGAAGCACATAGTTATCGTGGCAAAGAAAACCTTTTACACATGTTGTGGGAACAAAATGAATGGCTGAAGAAGTATGTAAAAGATAGTAAGCAATAGTGAGTATTGCCAACATTGACGTTGTAACAATAACATGTTTGAACCGCAACACTAAGGACAACAAAATGACTGGATAAAGTTATGCAACAATGTTTTTTCGCTAGTCTTAATACTTAATACTAACTACTTGATACTTAGTACCACAACCTTGCCTCCACTTTTCTTAAATAATCCAAAGTAGATTGTTTAATTGGTGTACGTTTTTCCATAGATGGAATTGCAAAAACTTCTTTCCATCCTTTTATCCATCCGCTGAAGTCTAAACCAACTTTTCGGAGATATTCTATTGACCACATTATTGCAGTTGAGTAGTAGTAACGGCGGGGAAGGTATCTATAAGCAACCTTACATTTGTTTACCCACATCATTCGCTGCTTATCACTTTTGGGCTTACGCCCTAGCGGACTTTCTTTGTGGAGCATCACAATCGAGTGGTCATACTTTATGCAGTATCCTTTGTCAAGAATCCGGTAACTAAGGTCATATTCTTCCATGCCGTAAAAGAACTCTGCAGGCAGGTTTCCAACTTCGTCCAACACTCTTTTGCGAATAGCGTGAGCGCCTCCGGCAAAATAATAAGTGAAGAATTCGGGCTTGTCTTTGTATTGCTTAAATTGCTTGTGCGGCAGGCCGTTTACCTGCCATTCTAAAGTATCGTAATATAGAATTTTAAAAGAAACAATGGCAACTTCACGGTTATCCATTCCTTTGTGGTTAAAGCTTTTTACAACATTTTGCAATGCATCAGCATTCTGTAATACTGCGTCATCATCAAGGAAAATAATCAGGTCGCCTTTGGCAAATTGCAAGGCAAAATTTCGGCCTTTGGTTACACCAAGATTTTCAGTTGCATCTATAAATTGAAAAGGGATATTGGTAGTAGCAGTTACATAAGTTTTCACTTCGGTATAATCATCAGCAGATGCATTGTTGACAACAATAACATCCTGCAGTAATTGCTCTGCATCGTTTAGCGAACTGATATTTTTCAACAGTTCCAGCGTGTCTGCAGGTCGATTATACGTTATGATTACAAAGCTGATTGGTTTCAATTTGCTAAATGAAGTGTAAGGTGAAAAAATGTGAAGGTTACTATTTATATAAGTACGAGGCCTTCAATTCTGCTAAAATGAGATTTGTTATTTGTTGCTACTTTGTGATTGTTTGCCAGTGCAATTCCTCCAATAAGTATATCTTCAATGTCTATCATCATTCCTCTTGACTTGAGGCTTCTATAAATTCTCCCCGCTTCCTTAGCAGCATCTAATGAAAAATCTAAAATAGTAATTTTAGAGAAAAAATCAGACCAGAATATATCTTCTTTGCTATTGTCGCCTCTAAGTAGCTCATATGCTGTAATAGTAGTAATGGCAAATTTGTAAGTGAAAGAAAGTTGATATAGTTTTGTATTGTCTTTTTGTTTAGCTCTTTTGTGGTCGATCAATAGGTTAGTATCAAGACAAATCATTTCCATGCATTCAAGTGTTTTCTTTTTTCAGTTATTGTTGCTAATTCTTCATCACTCATTTCGGGCCATTGTAATAGGTCATCACTGATTTTCTTTTCACAAATTTCAATTCCTTCATTCGATGGCCAAATTAAAATATCAACCTCATCGGCAGTAAAATTATCTGGTAGTACAAGAATCAATTCTTTGCCTGTACGTTTAATCCGGGTTTGTTTTATTGCTTCCATTTAGGTCTTTTTTATAAAGTTAGACAATTTATTCTAATCTATTATCCCTACGGATTGAAGTTGATTAACGTTTTGTCATTTCAAATAATTGTTGGTAACGTTTATTAAAAGCCTCAATGCCAAAATGCTCTATCGCATATTTTCTATTTCGCATACAGATTTCCTGCAACGGTTTTTTGTTGTTGCAAAGCAAAGCTATAAACTCAACTCCTTCGTCCACTATGGTTGCTTCATTGTCAACTGAACTAAACAACAGCCCGTTTTCTATATTTTTTACATGCACCGGAATGTCACCAACAGTTGTAGCCATCACTGCGCAACCTCTTGCCATTCCTTCTTCTATAGCCAACGGAAAACCTTCAGTATTTGATGTTATGATAACAATATGTGACTTCCAATACACTTCATCTATTTTTAGTGGATCAGTAAGGTGGCCAATCAACTTACAGTGGTTTAGCAACGTTTTAGGTATCGCATTTTTAACATCGCCCATAAACACAAAATCAACGGGAAGTTTTTGTTGGTGTGCCTTTTCAGCCATTTTGGCAACTATGTGTACTCGTTTTTCTTCCGTCCCTCTACCTACATATAGCACTTGTAGTTTTCCATTGTAGTCTTTTTCTTTTTGCTTTTCAGGCAATGGAATACCATTGACGATGTACTCTATTTTATTGTAAAAAGAGATTGGTACGTCAATCTTTCTAAACTGCTTTAAATGGTCTTCAATCCGTAGTTTGCTTATCATTACAGTCCTGCTGATAAAAGGCAAAAACGGTAATCGTATCCATGAAAAAGTATTGAAAGAATGAATCAATTCTATTTGGGGAATGCCTGCATTAATCCAGGGCGAAATCTTGTAACCAAAGTTGCATTGTCCATTGAAAACGACCGGCTTCATTTTTTGTGTGTTGATGTATTCCGAAATGATACCCCTGTAAATAAGATTGATTGGATACAAAAACTTGCTGCCTGTAAAAGCTGAAATATCCCTGATGTCGCAACCACTTTGTTCAAAGTCTTTGTAAAAATTATTATCATAAGATTTGCGTGTAAAGAAAATGACACAGTTACTGTTGCCTGTTGCCTGTGATACCAAAGCATGCACTTTTTCGGCACCACCGGTATGATAGAAAGGAAAGAAAAAGAACGTCTCATATTGTTTTGTCAAAGGCTTAAAACGTGCTATCAATCTACCTAATAGTACAAACGGAAAAATTAATACATCTTCCAGCCTCCGTTTTTGTATGTACCATTTGTATTTCAAAAGGAGAGTTTTTTCTTGATTTCTTTAAGTGTACCCATCACATAATCCCTGTACATACTTATCTGTATTTTTTTATCAAAATCATTCCATTTTCTGGCATTTTTTCTTTGTTGTAAAAAGAATTTTTTGGAATGATAATTTACAAAGAATGGATTCCTGCTTCGTAGAAAGGCACCTGTTGCAGATTGTGTATGAACTCTATAATAAAGCAGTGGTTCAGCTATTTTTTCTATAACATAACCATCGGCTAAAAGATGCAACCAAAGCGGGTAATCTTCCACTGCATATCCTTTATGATTTGGTGATGATGTGTAGCCATATTGCTTTACCACATCTGTCCGCATCATTACTGTAGGATGGGCTATACAATTACCCTTGATCATTTCAGCCTTTATTTGCGCTGCGGTAGTATTTTTTCTGTCCTCATCCCATTTGCCAACAGGCTTCTCTGCCTCATTAATATTTTCAATAAAACCTGCAACAACTGCCGTTTCAGGATGCATTTCTAAATAGGAAAATTCTTTTGCCAACCTTTCAGAAAATGAAATATCATCCGCATGCATTACAGCTACATAGGTTGCTGTTGCTGCCTGTAGCCCTCTGTTCATCGCTACTACTACACCAGCATTTTTCGGCTGAATGATGTACTTTATTCTCGGGTCACTATATCCTTTGATGATAGCTTCACTGTTGTCAGTTGAACAGTCATTTACGATGATCAGTTCAAAATCCGAAAGTGTTTGATGCAGTATGGAATCAATGGCCTTTTGCAGGTATTTT
>JANPGE010000056.1:0-9586 GCA_031423805.1 Segetibacter sp.
AACGATCTCTGCAACTGGCGGTACTGCTCCTTATTCAGGAACAGGAATTTTCAGTCAAGCAGCAGGCACACAATCATACACAGTAACAGATGCCAACGGATGTACTTCAACCGTATCTGCAACAGTAGGTCAGCCAACACAACTGGTAGCCGCAGAAAGTCATACTGATGCATTGTGCTTCGGTACTAATGGTTCAGTAACAATATCTGCAAACGGCGGTACTGCACCATACACCGGGACAGGAACGTTTACCCAATCAGCAGGTACACAATCATACACGGTAACTGATGCGAATGGTTGTACTAAATCAGTGTCTGTAACTGTAACAGAGCCTACCTTGTTGGTAGTATCAAAAAGCCAAACAGCGGTATTGTGTAACGGTGGAAATTCTACTGTCACCATATCTGCAAACGGCGGTACTGCACCATACACTGGAACAGGTACATTCACTGTAACAGCCGGAACCTATACTTATACCGTAACCGATGCGAACGGTTGTCAGAAAACGACTACAGTAATAGTAGGTCAGCCAACAGCCTTAACAGCAGGTTCAAGTGCAACAGCCATTTTATGTAATGGTGGAAGTGCAACAGTTACTGTAAGCGCAAACGGCGGTACGGCACCTTACATAGGAACAGGTACATTCACTGTAACAGCCGGAACTTATACTTATACCGTAACCGACGCCAACGCTTGTCAGAAAACGACTACAGTAATAGTAGGTCAGCCAACAGTCTTAACAGCAAGCTCAAGTGCAACCGCCATTTTATGTAATGGTGGAAGTGCAACAGTTACTGTAAGCGCAAACGGCGGTACGGCTCCTTATACAGGAACAGGCACCTTTACCGTAACAGCCGGAACCTATACTTATACCGTAACCGATGCTAACGGTTGCCAGAAAACGACTACAGTAATAGTAGGTCAGCCAACAGCCTTAACAGCAAGTTCAAGTGCAACCGCCATTTTATGTAATGGTGGAAGTGCAACAGTTACTGTAAGCGCAAACGGCGGTACGGCTCCTTATACGGGGACCGGAACATTTACTGTTACTGCGGGTACTTACTCTTACATTATTACTGATGCTAAGGGTTGTCAGAAAACAACCATAATAACTGTAACACAACCTAACACTTTAACAGTTTCTGTAAACGCCACACCTATATTGTGCTATGGTGGGAGTTCTACCATAACTGTAAGTGCTAATGGTGGTACTGCTCCTTATTCAGGAACAGGTACATTTACGGTATATGCTGGAACATATACCTACACTGTAACAGATGCAAACGGTTGTTCAAAAGCAACATCTATTACAGTAGGTCAGCCTTCAGTGCTGATGGCAACGTCAACGGCAACAGGACCAATAGTATGTAATGGAGGAACAACAACAGTATCAGTATCTGCAACAGGTGGCACACCGCCTTATAGTGGAGTAGGAACGTTTACAGTTACTGCAGGGGCCTATTCTTTTACAGTAGCGGATGCAAATGGCTGTACTAAAACTACAACAGGTACACTTACTCAACCTGCCGCCCTGACAGCTACCATTACTAATGATAACCCTGTATTGTATTTTGGCTATTCTTTAGATCAGTCTGCCATCATTAATGTTAAGCCATCGGGAGGTACACCGCCTTATAAAGTTTCATACACCATGAACCGTCCTATCAATTGTAATTTGATAAACAGTACAGGAGATGAAATATGGACACCGGGTGCTAATACAAGCACCAATCAATACACTACCTGCCCATCGTCAGGATCATCGTTAGGCAACCCGGTTTCTACATCTAATACAAGCATTACGTCAGCCACCGGATATTCTTTAAATGTAACACTAATGCAGAATGCAGTTATATCAGCAACAGTTACCGATGCAAAAGGGTGCACCTATACGATTACCACCAGTATACATGCAGAAGACGTGCGGTGCTTTGCAGGAAATAGTAATATTGTTAAGGTAAAGATTTGTCATAAAACAGGAAGTACAAAAAATCCTTGCGTTTCAATATGTATTGATAACAGCGCAGTTGCCGAACACTTGTCACATGGTGATTTCTTTGGAACATGTACTTCAAACTGCCTTCCACCACCAATGGTTAGAACAGCACCTTTGGTAAAATCTTATGCCGAATTAAATGTGAGAGTACTAAGTAATCCAACCTATAACTTCTTTAAATTAAAGTTTGAGAGTGACAAAATAAAAGAAAGTATTACGATGAAAGTAGTAGATATCAATGGTAGAATAATTGAAGTAAAGCAAGGTATAATTAGCGATCAGATTGCTGAAATAGGAAGTACTTATAATGCTGGTGTTTACTTTGCAGAAGTAGTCCAAGGCACTCAACGAAAAGTTGTTAAACTAATTAAGATTGGAAAGAATTAATGAAAAGTGAAAGACGCAAAAGCCGGTTGTTTAACACAACCGGCTTTTTTTATTATAATTTTCCTGATTCCTACGGCGTAAGTCATATTTAACCATCTATTTAAAAATAATTTCAGGCATTTTCTCCCAGACAAACAATTCGTCTTTTTGTTTACCATCGGCTCGTGTTTGGCGGGCTCTGATACTTGCGACTGTATGATAATCCAGTTTATCCGAAGGCATTTCATAATCAAGTATCAATTTATATTCCTCATCACTCAATTCTGATTCTACCCATTTTTTAGACATTTCAAATGGCAATAGCAACGGCATTCGTCCACTGTTATCTCCCCCGTTGTGTATTTGTTTCACTATTTCATTTGCCTTTCGGGTTATAATGGTAAACGTCCACTTCTTATACATTTCACCGGTAGTAGTATCCGCAAGTTCGGCCACACTATATAGTCCGGGTAAAAAGAACGTTGACTGATCTTTTAGCGCTATAAAGTAGGGCACTTTATTTTTCCAGCCCGTAATTTCTCTATGTTCATAAAACCCTGTTACAGGTACGAGGCATCGCCTGTTTCTGATCTTATGCCAATAGCTTTTTGTATCATCAAGTATTTTTTCGCTACGTGCATTTAGCATTGTTGATCTTTGCTTTACAAAATCCTTTTCAGTCTTTACATAAAAGGGTATACACCCCCACTCCATCATTTTACAATGCAATTTTTCATCCTCTTTGTTTTTATAAATAATAGGGTGCGCAGCAAAAGCATGGCCTTGTATATGAAGCGAAAAATTAAAATTGACCTGTACGGCTTCATCAAATATTAAATCATGAAAGTAGTCTGCCAGCTGATTTATTTCCACTTTAAAATGTATGTCGTAACACATAGTTTAGGCATTTTCTATTTCCTCAAATTTAATTCTTATTGACTGACCCGACCATTTTAATGTTATATACAATTCTCCAAAAGTTAATTGAAAGCCTGGCCTCAATACTTCACTCGTTCCTATTCGCCATGTAGTTTTTTTATCAATATAGCGCTTTAGGTTTTCAGCAAATTGCTCGTTAAGGGTTCGTTCCAGCTTTTTAAAATCTTCTACTATTCCCCAATAAACATAGTACCGGGAGGCGGGTTGCAACATTGCTATCAATGTATTAAAATGCTCTTCTTTTTGTATATTTATTATGGCTGCGTAGCTATCGTTTTTTATAGCCTTACGATGAATTTCTGCCAATGCCTTATCGTTGTAGTTTGTTAGTAAAATTGGTATTTTATTGCCGGTGAGAGGTGACTGACCCCGGCTGTAGCTTTGGCTAACGCAGTAATATTGTTTTATCTGCATTAACCTGGTCAGGTATTTTTTTTCAAACGGAATAAAGGGCTGTACTTTCATCATCATATTTTTATGCGAAGCAGTTGTTGCATATTGGTGGTATAGCAAGGCGATAAATATTCGGCTCTCAATTTATACCGTCTTTCAAAACCCTGCGAGGCCATTCGTACCAGTTCATTTCCCAAAGTTTTATTTACGCTATCCATAGCCTTCATAACTTTACTAACCGTGGGCGACACTGCAGCGAAGAGACTGGACTGAACGGCAGCTTCGGTTATAAAATCCATTACTATTACTCCACACTTCATATAGCGATAACCTTCTTTAAATATAATGTCAAAAGCTTTTAAGGCTTGCTTAATAATTTCGCTACTACTGTTTGTTGCCACTTCCAGCTGTATAGTTATAGACCTATAATATTGCGCTTCTTCTGTCTTGTGCGGATTGGTGTTTACAAATACATGCACCTTGCTACAACAGGTTTTTTGCTTTCTAAGTTTTGCAGCACATTGTGCAGCATAGTTAGCCACCGCTATTTTTATTTCATTTTTGGCGGTTAGCAATTTGCCAAAAGATCTTGATGTGCAGATGTTCTTTTTTGCTCTTGGTTCGTACAGACTTTGTATAGCAGGTATGCCTTTCAGTTCATTGAGCATACGCTGCCCTACCACCGTCATGTTTTTTCTGATCCACTCTTCGGGTGCTGTTACAAAGTCGAGTGCTGTATTAAAACCGTTTTTTTGAAGAAAAGCAGCATACTGCCGCCCAATGCCCCACACATCTCCTATGTCGGTAAAGTCTAGCATTTCCTGCACCAAATCGTCATTGGCAGCCCAAAACACACCTACATCTTTGCACTTTTTTTTTGCATACCGGTTGGCCATTTTGGCAAGTGTCTTGGTAGGTGCTATACCTACACTTACAGGTATGCCCGTATTTTGTTTTACTGTGTTCCTAAGCGTCATACCCAGCTGCAAAAGATCGGTGTAAATAATGTCCTGCAGATCCAGAAATGCTTCATCAATGCTGTAGATTTCTATACGGGGCACCAACGATGACATGGTTTGCATTACCCTGTCGCTTAGGTCTCCATACAGGGTATAGTTAGAACTGCAGACCGCAACTTTGTGTTGGTTAATCAAATCCTTCATCATAAAGACAGGCGTGCCCATAGCTATACCTACCTGTTTAGCTTCGTCGCTTCTTGCTATTACACAACCATCATTGTTGCTTAATACTACTACCGGGCGGTTATTCAATTTAGGATTAAACAACCGCTCACAAGAGGCATAAAAATTATTACAGTCAACCAGTGCGTACATTTATTTTAGTGTTGCTGTGTCTGTTACAATATAAGTGACCACTCCCCACACCTCCATTTGCATTTCCGGAGTTATTTCCACCTCTTTATATTTGGAATTTTCGGGGCGTAAAAAACATTTTCGATCATTTTTGATTAGCCGCCTTACTGTAAACTCTCCGTTTAATACGGCTACTACAATATCCATATTTTTTGCCTTTACAGACCTGTCTACCAGCAATATAGACTTTGGGGGTATAAAGGCATTAATCATAGATGTGCCCTCACAGACCATAAAAAAGGTAGAAAGCGGTTGTCTGATAAATAGCTTGTTAAAATCCACCCTATCCTGCAAATAGTCTGCAGCAGGCGAGGGAAATCCCGTCGCAACCTGTTGGCTGTAGTCAAAAGCGTCATTCATTGCTAAATATTTTAGTAAAGATAAAGACAAAATTTAGTTTGTGCCAAGCATTATTTTCAGATTGCGGATAGTTTTTGGGAAGAAAAAAAAATAAGGCACTGATTGGTTTAGTAAAATAGATGACCATTTTTAAACCAAATGACCCGTGAAATAAAATTAGAATTTCATGCCTTAGGTAGTGCAGTAGGACTTTTGTACATTTGGTAGCTAAACGAAAATGCAATGAGAAAAATATTACTACTTCTTATGGTGATGACAGGTATTGCTGCAATTTTGCCTGATAAGGCGAATGCAACAATACTTTACGTAGATGCCGCAAAAACGGATAACACAGGCGATGGTCTTAGTTGGGCTACAGCCAAAAAAGATGTTCAGGCTGCGATAAACATTGCAGTAACCGGCGATAATGTATGGGTAAAGGCGGGTACTTATCTCCCTTCCATGGATCCGTCAGGCAACGCCTCTCCTACTGACCCAAGAGACAAGACTATTTATCTTAAAAACGGAGTAAAGCTATATGGTAGCTTTGTAGGTACAGAAACAACTCTTTCACAACGCACCGGCTCGGTAATCATTGCCAACCCCTCCACACTAAGTGGCGACATTGGCACATCGGGTAATAATACAGACAACTGCTACCACGTAGTATTGTCAGTAAGCGATGTATCTACTACAGTATTAGATGGTTTTATTGTTTCAGGTGCATATAGTCTTCCTACAGATATTGGTACTATCACAGTAGAGACCAAAATAATTCCTAAAAATGTTGGCGGTGGTTTATATACCAACAGCAGTTCTGTTACTGTTAGCAGTTGCGGCTTTAACAGTAATGTAGCGGGTCTTAGCGGTGGTGCTATGTACAACAGCAGCGGCAATCCAACCGTGTTCAACTGTATTTTTATTACCAATGTTTCTACAAACGGTGGTGCCATAAGCAATGTTAATTCTGCGGTTGCTCTTAAAGAAAGCACTGGCAAGAAGGGAAATCTGCAAATAAGTAATATTACTGCGGTAACAGGATTTGCTACAATTACCAACTGTCAATTCTACGGCAACAGAGCTCTTGGAGGTAGTGCAGGTGCTATTTTTAACGGCACAAATATGACAAGCACTACAATTACAAATACTACGTTTCATAACAATGTTGCAGATGGCAATGGGGGTGCAATATGTAACAATGCCGGAAGCCATACCTTAACCAATTGTAGTTTTTACAACAATCAGGGCACAAGTTCTACCTCATTGGGCGGAGGCCTTTATTTTGGAGCAACAGTTGGGGGTGTCATCAAAAATACTATATTGTATAATGATCTTACACCAGCCAATACAACTGATGCCAACAGAGAAGAAATTTACAAATTAGCCGGAACAACATTAACCACAAGCTATAGTATTGTAAAAGACTACGTTTCTCCCGGCACTACTACCAGCAATGTAACATTTGGTAGCGGAATGCTAAACAATGACCCGCTTTATATAAGTGTTCTCAATCTCTCTATACAGGCCGGCAGCCCGGCAATAGATGCAAGTGATCCAACAACAACTACACCTCCTGCCGACATTACGGGTTATACCCGTACAGGCATATTTGATATGGGTGCATATGAGTACCGATATGTTTGTCAGCCGACGGTATCCACCACAACATTAACTGTTTGCGATAGTTTAGAATGGAATGGCATAGTATACAGGACATCAGGCACCTACTCCAAAACCGGATTGATAAATGCTGCCGGATGTGATAGTACTGCAGCACTTGAACTTACAGTGAATCATAGTAGCAGTTCTGCAAGCATTGTTTCTGTTTGCAACAGTTATTTCTGGAACGATAGCACCTATAAACAATCAGGTGTTTATACATGGCTCGGTACCAATACGGCAGGTTGTGACAGTACGGCTACCTTATACCTTTCTATTTTATCTGTTACCTCTACCTATACCAAAACAGATGCTGCATGCGCAGGATCTGCTACAGGATCTATAACAATTACCCCAACTTACGGAGTGGCACCCTATTCTTACCGGTTAGGTACCGTTGCCCCTTATGGTTCTTCTAATACATTTACCGGTCTTAGAGCAGGCAGCTACAGAGTTTCAATATTAGATGCAAATGGTTGTGCTGGCATATCAGACCAGATTATAATAGGTCAACAACCAGGTGTTACAGGAACTTTTACCAAAACTGATGCAGGGTGTTACGGCGCTTCAGACGGTTCCATTACTGTTACCCCTACTAATGGCGCCTCACCCTATCAATATAAAATAGGCACATCAGGAGTATATGGCACATCCCCTACCTTCATGAACTTAAAGGCCGGTACATACAGAGTATATATACAAGATGCCAACGGCTGTGTTGGTTATGTAAGTGTAGTTATTACAGGTTCTCCTGCTATTACAGGAACCTTTACCAAAACCGATCTTACCTGTTATGGTAAAGTTACGGGTACATTGACAGTAACTCCTACAAGTGGCGTTGCGCCATTTACCTATCGTTATGGAACGACAGGTACTTATGGCACTTCAAATACCTTTACCGGTTTACGGGCAGGCAATTTAAGGGTGTTTATTAAAGATGATAATGGTTGTGTTGGCAGCATAGTTGCTACCTTAAATCAACCTACTGCAATTAGAGCAACGTCTACCAAAACTGACGAAAGTTGTCCCGGGGCAAAGGACGGTACTCTAACTGTTACTGCTACGGGGGGCACTCCACCCTATTTGTTCAGATTTGGAAGTGTAGGCTCATATACTACCACTAACACTTTCAACAACCTGAAAGCAGGTAGTTACCGTGTATATATTCAGGATGCTAATGGCTGTTCAGGCTATTCTATTTTAACTGTAATCAGTCAGACGGCTACCACATGTAACCCGAACAAGATTGTACAGGCAGCCAGAAACAATGTTGAAATGGCAAACATTTCCCTGTTTCCTAATCCATCTACCAATCAGTTTAAACTTACATTACCATCACTAGTTAAAACTGCGACTGTGAGAGTTATGGATGTAAATGGCAAAATAATTTACACCTCTAAATCTACAGGCAATCAGTCAATAACTTTGGGTGAGTCATTTGCCCCAGGTATTTATTTGATTGAAGTGAGACAAGGCGATGTTGTGAAAACTTTGAAAGCAGTGAAGAATTAAGAGTTATGAATTATGAGTTATGAGTTATGAGTTATGAATTTCATCTATGACTTATTAACCTATTGAATATTGACTACATTGCCACAAATAAAAAGAGCCGCCTGATTGAGTGTTGGGGCGGCTCTTTTATTTGAAGATGTAAACGGTTAGGATTTCCTCACCAATTTACTCTTAATGCTGCTAAATAATTTCTTCCACCGGCAGAAAAACCAGAAGCAAAGTAGCGATAGTTTCTGTCGAAAATGTTTTCAACTCCAACCTGCAATTGTACTTTGTTGGTAATATTTACATTTGCTTTCCAGTTGGCGGTAAACCATGATGGCATTCCATCTGCGGTTGCATATTGGGCATTATCTTCTCCATCTGCATTGTAATTGTCCAAATGTTTCCAGCCGTTATAAAGGCAATAGATTTCGGTATTGAATCTTTTATGAACATAGATAATTCCAGTCTTACCAATTACCGGTGGTATGTGGTCTAATGGCTTGCTCGAAACAGCTTTATTTACTAACTTATATGTACCATCAGGTTGCTTTTCATACACAGTAGATGTTTTCGTGTTATCAGTCTGAAAGCTACCCTTGGTATAACTTACCGTGCTGTTTAAAGTAAGTGAATTGGTAATAGCCGCACTTAATACAACCGAAGCTCCGTAGATTTTTGCTTTGTTTACATTTTGGCTCGCCAACACCTGACTCATAGTGCCATTGAATAATATAGAGTCCTTACCATTGAGCGTAAATGGGGCTTTTACAATAGCATTTCTAAACATGGTATAAAACCCTGTTACTTCTACGGTTACCCGCCGGGCAATAATTTGCGTAAGCGATAAGTCAACATTGTAAGTGTATTCAGGTTTTAAGTTTGCATTGGGTATAACCACTTGCTTTAAACTAGTGCTTGATTCAAATACTTTGGAAAGGTCATCTACATTCGGTACCCTAAATCCTGATGCAAGTGAAACCTTGATTATTGTATTGGACGATGGCAAATATACTAACCCAATGTT
>JANPGE010000057.1:0-2098 GCA_031423805.1 Segetibacter sp.
ATTTTTTCAGCCAATAACATTCTTTGTCCTAAAATGTGCATCATTTCATCATCCAATTGGTTGATCTGATTTCTCAAACCTTCCAGGGCATTTCGGTACTCTTCAGAATTTATATCTTCCTTACGCCAAATTATTTCACCCAGCATTTCGCTAAGTCTTTGTGGTGTGATTTGTTGTTTTGCATCGCTCCATGCGTTATCGGGGTCTATGTGGCTTTCTATGATAAGGCCATCATAATCAAGGTCAATTGCTTTTTGAGCAACAGCCAATAGGTTGTCTCTTTTACCACAAATGTGCGATGGGTCGTTAAGCATCATCATGGTAGGGTTGCGCCGTTTCATTTCAATTGCTAAATGCCACATAGGTGCATTGCGGTATTCTGTATTGCCATACGACCCAAATCCACGATGAATAAGTCCAATATTTTTTATGCCCGATTTGGCAACTCTTTCTACCGCACCGATCCACAGTTCCAGATCAGGTGTTATCGGGTTTTTTATCAGCACGGGCACCTCTGTTCCACGAAGTGCATCCGCTATTTCCTGAACGCTAAATGGGTTTACGGTAGTTCGTGCTCCAATCCAAAGTATGTCCACATCAAAATGGAGTGCATCCTGTACCTGCTTGGCTGTGGCAACTTCTACGGCTGTAAATAGACCGGTTTCTTTTTTTGCCCGTTGCAACCATGGCAGCCCCTTGGTGCCAATACCTTCAAAGCTTCCCGGTCTTGTTCTTGGTTTCCAAATGCCTGCCCTAAGTACATCTACTTTTCCTGTTTGTGCCAGTTGTAGTGCAGTTGCTACTACCTGTTCTTCTGTTTCTGCGCTACAGGGACCGGAGATAATCAATGGCCTTTTTGCCCAAACATCATCTATACTTAATTTGCCTGTAACGTTTATACTGCTTTCCATCTCATTAGATTTATTTTAAAATTCGTTTTATTTTATTTGCATTGGTCATTAATTCCTCAAGATAAACATTATCCTCATTTTCCAAACTTGTCTTGAATTTTTGAAGCTGAACAATGTGTTCATTTAATACATCCAAAACGTTGTCTTTGTTTTCCATAAATATAGAAGACCAGGTGGCAGGATTACTTTTTGCAAGCCTCACAGTACTTTCAAATCCTGCACTTGCCAATTCAAATATTGTATTCTCCTCTTTCTCTTTTTCCAATACAGTATTTGCCAAAGCAAATGATGTAATGTGTGCAATGTGACTTACATAAGCCACATGCAGGTCATGGTCTTTAGCGTTCATATACATAATATGCATTCCTAAGGTTGTGTAGATATTTTCTATCATCAACAATGCGTCATCATCACTTTTTTCTTTATCGCAAATGACAGTTGCTTTATTAATAAAGGCATTTTTTTCAGCTGCATCCGGGCCGCTGTTTTCGGTTCCCCACATGGGGTGTGTTGCTACAAAGCGGTTCCTTTTAGGATGGTTATTTACGGCTGTAGCAATACTCTCTTTAGTTGAACCAACATCTATCACCACTTGACTATTTATCTGGTCAAGTATGATTGGTAAAAGTCTGACAACCCCTTCTACCGGTATGGCAAGTACTACCAAGTCTGCTGATTGTATTGCATTTTCCAACGGGAGCATTTCATTCACAAGGCCAAGTTCCATTGCTTTTTGTAGGTGTACATCATTCTCCTCAACGCCAATAATTTTATCTGCAATGCCCTTTGATTTCAATGCAAGTGCCAACGAGCCACCAATTAATCCCACACCTATTATCGCTACTGTCATTTATAGTTTTATCATTTTAATTCTTTCAATTGCTGTTTCAAACTTTTCTTCAGGGCTACACAAGCTTACCCGTATGAAATTATTTCCGGCTTCGCCAAATATGCCACCGGGAGTAATAAAAACTTCGCCATCATACAGAACCTTATCGCTTAATTCATAACAGTCTTTGTATTGTGCAGGAATTTTTGCCCATATAAAAAGACCAGCCTGTTGTGTAGAATAGCTGCATTGCAACAAGTCTAGCAATTGAAATACTTTTTGTTTTCTTTTGGTATATATTTCGTTCAGGTCTGTAAACCATTCTTTGCCAAGGCTCAAAGCTTTTGCTGCAGCTAAT
>JANPGE010000058.1:0-20008 GCA_031423805.1 Segetibacter sp.
CCGTAAAGAGGTATTGAAACAACAGCTTTTTAAAGAACTGCTTAATAAAGAAAGTTTGGTAAACGCTAGTACCATTTTGCAAAACTTCCTTGCCACCAAAGACCAGGAAAACTATGGCTTTATCCGCAAAATAACCGAGGCATTTGACAATGGGGATACTGCAGCAGTTAGTGATTTGCTCAATCAATGGGTGCCACAAAACCAGCAAGACCAAAATTGTATAGATTACTTCAACCTTTACCTGCGCCTTTTGAGCAACGATACATTTAATTACACAGACATCAACAATATGTATGACCTTGCTAATAGGTGCCCACTCAAAGACGGCGAAATAATTTATGCAGCCCGCAGCCTCTACAACTTTATGACCGAGAGCAACGAAACATTTGACAACGCCTGTGACGGAGTAGCAGGCAGGGGAACCAAACGTACAAAAGCCCCGGTAAAAAGCCGCTACCTGCCCACTGTTATCAAAGTATATCCCAACCCCGCAAAAGGCAGTTTCAACATAGACTTCCCCGCTACGGAAAAAGGGCAAAGCACCATTACGCTGACTGATGTATTCGGTAAAAAAGTGTTGCAAAAAACAGTGTCGCAAAGGCTCAACAATATCAGCCTGCCCACTGGTACTGCTACAGGCATTTACATGATACACATTACTAATCAAAAAACAGGTAAACAACAAACACAGAAGATCGTGGTGAAAAGTTAGAAAAGGTTTTTTTTGGAAAAAGAGAAGGCCGCTCAAATAATGGGCGGCCTTTCTTATTGATAAAGTATTGGACAATAAATTTTTAGGTTTGATAGAACTGCAAGTGGTCTTGAGGCATAGAAAAAATTTTCATTAAACAAAAAAAGTCCGCTCTTTCAAGCAGACTTTTTTCAGAAATTTTTATCCGACTAATATCTTATTCAGCAACTACTTCAAAATCAACTTCGGTAGTGTTGCCATTACCAAAATCAATAGATGCTTTGTAAGAACCCAATTCTTTTACCTCGTCGGTAATATGGATACGTTTACGATCAATTTCATAACCTTTTTGGTCGCGGATAGCACGGCTGATTTGTAGCGATGTTACGCTACCGAATATCTTGCCACTTGTACCTGTCTTAGCACCAATTTTCAAAGGAGATTCTTTCAATACGCTGATTACGCTATTGATTTCAGACAACAACTTAGCTTCTTTCTTAGCTTTTTGCTTTTGTCTTTCTTCCATCTGCTTCATGTTAGAAGAGTTGGCTTCAACAGCTTTTTTCTGCGGTATCAGGTAGTTTCTGGCGTAACCGTTTTTTACTGTTACCAGTTCGTTGGCACCGCCCAGGTTATCTACATCCTGAATTAATATTACTTGCATTTTATTTGTTTTAGTTCCCACTAGCCCAATCATTTTAAAGATTGTGACTGTCTCCTTTTGGTAAAGGGTTAGGGATGGTTACTAATAAAGAAGTTTAATGTTTAGGGTTTAATGTTTAGTTTCAAATGTGAGCCTTAAACATTAAACCCTAAACCCTCAACTCTATTTCAAAAGATCTGTTACATAAGGCAACAAAGCCATTTGACGGGCTTTCTTAATTGCTTCTGCTACTTTACGTTGGTATTTCAGTGAATTACCGGTAAGGCGGCGGGGAAGCATTTTACCTTGTTCGTTTAAAAACTTTTTAAGGAACTCAGCATCTTTGTAATCTATGTACCTGATACCATATTTCTTAAAACGACAAAATTTCTTAGGGCGTTTTTCCTGCTTTATGGCGGTCAGGTATTTTATTTCATTAGCTTTTGCCATGGTTATACCTCCGTTGCTTTTTCGGTTCCTGTAGGTACGCCACTTTTCTTTCTGTTATTGTACTCGACGGCGTATTTATCGAGTTTAGTAACCATGAAACGGAGCACTTGCTCGTCTCTCAGGAGCTGAATTTTCAGCTTCTCATTGAAGTCGGGTTGCCCTTTAAATTCCGCTACCCAGTAGATGGCCGTAGTCTTCTTCTGGATTGGGTAGGCAAGTGATTTTAATCCCCATGGGTTGCTATTGACCATTTCTCCACCATTTTCGGTAATGAGGTCAGTAAATTTCTTTTGGGCGGTTTTGAAGTCGTCCTCAGAAAGAACCGGGGTAAAAATCACCATCAATTCATAATTGTTCATTAATCCCTGATTTAGATTTAAAAAAATTTTTTAATTATCCTTTTCTCAATAAAAGAAAAAGCCCGAAAATTTATTCGGGCTGCAAAAGTAGTTATTTTATCAATTGAAAAAGTGCAAAATTGAAATAATATTAAAGTGATAATGTGATAATTTGATAATGTGATAATTTGAAATGAAAGAAATTTTAGCCGTTGTTGCGTATCCGACCAACAACTTAAAAATTGAGTTATTTTCCCATTGAGCCATTTTCAAATTGAGCTAATTTTCCCATTGAGTAGTTTTCAAATTGAGCCATTTTCCAATTGAGCCATTAATTTAGTAATTCTTAAAAATATCTTCCAAAACCGCAGCTAACCGCATACCGCCTATCAACAACTGACGTGTTACAATAGATTTATTTCTTTCAGAATAGTTTTTATCCAAAAAATTATCCTGAAAATTATAAGCTGTATCTAACAAAGCCCTTGATTCTCTCATCCATTGAAGTTCATTTATTTTTTTAATTTTTCCAATCTCATCTGCATTCATACTATTATAAAAGCTAAGGCAAGTGTCAATATTAATTTTCTCTGTCTCCAGCAAATCAGTATCCCATATAGAGTGTAGGTTACTTGTATAGCTTTTAAAAACATACGCTACGGTAATATCATTTCCACCCCGGTCGCTACCATAACCCACATGCAGCGGTTGATGTAAATCGCCTACAAGGTGAAAAATCATGAGTAAATCCTGTTTAATCTCACTTTTCTTTACTTTCTCTTTATTTTTAATTTCACCTATAGCAGCATGTAAAACGGTAAGTATATTTCTTTCAGCAACAGGCTTATAGGGTTGACCCTTATCAATATTTATATAATGCCATGTTCTCATGTAATTATAAAAGTCGTTAGACTTAGATTCATCCATCCATGTAGCGGCATCTTCAAAACTGGTTTTGCCCAGATAATCCTGCACTTTCTTTTTTGTAGAGTCACTTAAAAAGTGTTCTGCAATCTTAGCAACTATTTGGTGACCTTTCTTTCCCCATGCAAAAGATGATTGGGGTGTTAAGGAAATACCAACAATCAATATCAATACAGCGAATTTGTTCATTAGAGTGTCTTTTGGTAAAGAAAAATAGTTTGCAAACATACGATATAGGTTCAAGCTATTTCTATACCATATCCAATACATTTTAATCCACATTTCCCAATTGTTTCATAAAATACAATTATAGCACTTACTTTTGCTCCCCTGATTAAACCTCTAGTATGATAAGATTGCTCCTCTTTTCTCTTGTTTTTGTTTGTACCGTAGCCTCGGCTCAACAAAAAAACAAACCCGTTGTAGATACACCCACTCTACAAATTGACAGCACAGAAATTGCAGACCTTAAAGATTTATCCTCGGATAATATTGCACAGGTTAGCATAGATGAAAGTGATGCAAATGGTGCAACACAGGCATCGGGGTTGTTAAACACAAGGGATCCTTTTTATTCTGCCTCTACTTTTAATTTCAGCGTAGCCCGTTTCAGGTTTCGTGGATATTCCAATGATTTTGGAACCACTTATATGAATGGACTTACTATGGAAACCTTAGAAAATGGATTTACCCCTTATGGTCAATGGTCGGGATTAAATTATATATTAACCAACAGAAAAGTTTCACTTGGTCTTACGCCCAACTCATTTGGGTATGGAAACATTGGTACATCTACAACCATAGATACCCGTGCAAGCAAGCAGTGGAAACAAACACAAATTGGTTATGGATTTTCTACCGGAAATTATACCAACAGGTTTTCCTTTTCACACTCTACAGGATTAAGTAAGAATGGCTGGGCATTTACTTTTGCAGGTACATTCAGGGGTGGAAATGAGGGCTATATAAAAGGAACTTATGCCAATAACTACAGCTATTTTGTAGGAATGGATAAAAAGATAGGCCAGAAGCATTTGCTTTCATTGGTGGGTTTTGGTGCACCCTCAGAAGTTGGCCGTGCCGGAAGTTCAGTAGTTGAGATGCAGGAAATTGCCAACGATAAATTTTACAATCCTAATTGGGGATATCAGAATGGTAAAGTAAGAAATGCAGTTGTTGCAAAAAGTAATCAACCTGTTTTTATTCTTACCCACGAATATAAAATAGATAAAAACAGCAACCTTACAACTGCCGCAGGTTATACATTTGGCGAAAGAAGCCAAAGTACTTTAGATTGGTACAACTCCTCTGACCCAAGACCTGATTATTATCGCTATTTGCCAAGTTATCAAACAGAC
The DNA here is from genome assembly GCA_031423805.1 of Segetibacter sp. GTDB lineage: Bacteria > Bacteroidota > Bacteroidia > Chitinophagales > Chitinophagaceae > Segetibacter. Next base: position 4,405 of record JANPGE010000058.1, read on the forward strand.
GATCCTAATTTACAGGCACAGATTCGTGATGCATTAGCCGCAGATGAAAACAGACGGCAGATAAATTGGGAGGGCCTATACAATGCAAACCGCAACAATTATGAAGTATTTCATAATGCCAATGGTATACCAGGAAATGATTATGCAGGATACCGATCAAGTTATTTAGTTGTAAAAAATGTTACGAATACAAAAAGGGGAAGTGTAAGAACGGTCTTCAATCAAAAGATAAATAAGCATCTTGATTTTTCATTTGGACTTTCGCACCAAATTGAAAAGAATACATACTACAGACAAATTGCCGACCTTTTGGGAGGAAATTATTTTGTAGACGTAAACCAATTTGCTGAAAGAGATTTTCCTTCTAATCCAAATGCTAGTCAAAATGACATAAATCGTCCCAACCGTATTGTAAAAGTTGGTGATCGTTATAGTTATGATTATGATATTGTGATCAATAAAAGTACATCATGGTCGCAGGGCGTTGCAAGGTTTAAAAATATTGACCTTTTTGCTGCTGCAGAAGTTTCCAATACACAGTTTTGGAGAAATGGTAATGTGAAAAATGGTTTATTTCCGAATAATTCTTACGGAAAATCTACTGAATATTCATTCAATAATTACTCAATAAAAGGCGGAATAACTCTTAAATTGAATTCACGTAATTATTTTTATGTAAATGCGGTACAAATGACACGTGCACCGTTTTACAGAAATGTTTATTTGTCTGCCCGTACAAGAGATTACGTACAGGATAACCTGAAAAATGAGCGGATTCAATCAATAGAAGGCGGTTATGTTATGACTTCTCCTTTTTTGAAATTTCGTTTGTCGGGTTACTACACCAGAACAAAAAATCAGTTGAATGTTATTACTTTCTACCACGATGTTTACCGCAGCTTTGTAAATTATGCATTAAACAATATCGGCCGACTTGATTTTGGCAGTGAATTAGGAGTTGAAAGCCGTGCAATTAAAAATCTGGTTATAAGTGGCGCAGCCTCTGTTGGAAGACATTATTTTGATGGTCGCCCTGAAGTAACTGTTACTGGAGATAACAGTGCACAGGTACTTGCCAAATCAACTATTTATTCTCAAAATTACAGGAATAATTCTCCACAAGAGGCTTACAGTTTTGGTTTATTGTACCGTTCGCCTAATTATTGGAGTATAGGTGCCAATGTCAATTATTTTGATCAAATGTGGTTGGATTATAATCCTATTCGTCGTACGGTTGATATTGTACAGGGTATCCCTTACAAAAGTACCCTATGGAACGATGTAGTTGACCAACAGCGTTTGTCAGGTCAGACAACTGTTAATGCATTTGCTTTCTACTCATGGAAATTGCCAAGCAGTTTGAGTTTTAAGAGAAAGACTTTTCTTTTCTTAAATTTCAATGTTAACAATCTGTTGGATAATAAGAATTTTGTTACAGGCGGAAGGGAGCAACTACGCTATGATAACGTAGATAATAACGTAGATAAGTTTCCGGCAAGATATTTTTATGCTTATGGCAGAACTTATTCTGTAAGTGCAAAATTCCGTTTTTAATTAAATTACAATCTTTAAAATTTACAAATGAAGAATATGAAAAATAAAAGTCTCCTTTTACTTGTGGGCATGATTGCATTTTGTGCAACAATAATTATCTCGGCTTGTAACAAAAAGTTCGATGAACCACCTGTGCCTACCACAACTTTGACAGAATTAGGTATAAAGCCTAATATTACAATTGATGGATTAAAAACATTAACTTCTGTAGGTAGTGGCGCATTTTATCCTGTTACAGATTCTTTGGTTATTACAGGAGTTGTTACTGCAAATGACAAAAGCGGCAATTTTTACAAACAAATTTACATTCAGGATTCTACTGGAGGTATAGAAGTAGATATTGAAAATACCGGTTTATACAATAGTTTTCCTGTTGGAAAAGAAGTTGCGGTTTATTGTAAAGGATTGTATGTTGCAAATGTTTCAGGAATGCAAATTATATGCTCAAAAACTTTTCAAAACGGCTCTCCGGCTAAAATTGGTATACCAACAAACCTTATTAGCAATTATATAAAAACAGGCGCAATGAAAACTGTTGAACCAATTGTTGTTACCCTTTCTCAGTTGGTGCCTAAATTACAAGGTTCATTAATTAAACTTGAAGATTTTGAAGTGCCGTTTCCTGATGTATTATTCAGCACTTATTCAGATTCATCTATAAATAAGAATACTGTTAATGTTAACCTTGCAAATTGTCTGGGACAAACTGTAATAATGAGAACAAGTGCGTACTCAAGTTTTGCAGCAAAATCTGTACCCTCCGGGCATGGTTCAGTTACTGCTATATATACAGTTTATAAATCCAGCAGTACTACAAATCAGTTAATCATTCGTGATACTACTGATCTTGATTTTAAAGGTGTACGGTGCGATGGCAATTCTGGCAGTATTCCATTACGTTTAAGAACTATAAAAGACATAAGGGATTACAGTATAACCGGCGATACTATACCGAAATATGATTATATTGAAGGAACAATAGTATCTAATACCGCCAATGAGGCTTCTGCATTAAACTACCGCATTCAGGGCGATGATGGATATGGCATACAGTTAAGATTTACCTCTACCTCAAACAAATATTGGAGCCTTGGTGATAAAGTGAGGGTTTTTGTTGGTAATCAGGTTGTTGCTCCTTATCAGGGTGATTTGCAAATAAATTATGTAGCAGGTGCAATTACGATAGGTACAGGTACGGTTATACCAAGAGTTGTAACCATAGCAGATATTCTAGCTAGTGGAACAGATTGGGCTTCTACGGTGGTAAAAATAAATAATGTAACCATTACTCTAGGAAATGTAGCTAGTAGTGGTATTAATTATACCATTTCAGATGCTACAGGTAGTATTGCCACTTATGTCAGAAATTCATTAGGATTTACACCACCTGCAACAGCTACCTCTCTTACAGGATATGTATCATTCTTTTACACAACGCCACAGATAGCATTGAGAAAGGCGTCTGATGTACAATAAGAATTTTGGATAATTATTTTTTTAAGCCCGTCTTTTAATAAAAGATGGGCTTTTTTGGTATCGGAATGAAATCCTTTTTTGATTTTAAATCTTACTTTTACCCAATGAAAGATGCATCTTCATACATATCCATCTACCCCGAAATCCGTTTTGGGAAACACTGTATAAAAGGTACAAGGATAGCTATAGCAAATATTTTGCAATGGCTGCATCCGGCATGACCAATCAGGAAATAATGGATGATTATCCCTCCATTAAACAAGAACAAATTTTAGCAGCACTCGCTTTTGCAGCAAATAGAGAGTCTATTATAAAAATGGTAGCCGCCTGATATGAAATTGCTGTTAGATGCAAATATCTCTTGGCGCTTATCAGCAAGGCTAAAATCTCATTTTGAAGATTGCTTTCATGTTGACTTCATTGGCTTAGCCATACCGGCAAAAGATATTGTTGTGCGTCACTTTAAACAGACATTACGTTTAACAAATTACATATTGGCAATTGCTTTATTGGCGACACTTTTCTCTTGTAACAGACTTAAAAGAAAAGGACACGAAGTTGTTGACAAAACACACGAAAAAGTTAGCGAGACAAAGCAAAAAGTCAGTGACAAAAAAGGCCAACTCGTTGACAAAGTTTTCCCAACTTATGACAATGTCAAACCAAACACAGAAAATAATAAGAAACGGTTTAAGGAGCATTTGCAAGTTGACCTTACAGACGATATAAAAAGCATTTATGCTTATGGCGACTTTATAGGAGTTGACTATATGGTTTTGATTTCATTTAGTTGCGACAATTCAACAATAGAAAAAATTATTGCTACTAAGAAAATGAAGTTAACGACTTCCAAAGACGATGATGGCTTAATCTTCTTGGATGAATTCAAATGGTGGGACAAAAACAAAATTGAATTATTAGAACCATATAAAGTTGGGAAAGAAGCCGAGTATTGGCAATATTTATGGTATGACAGAAACAGTAAGACTGCATTTTATGAGGAGTATAGTTTATAGCATGGGGTTCATTTTTTGTCGGTGGACAAAAAGCGAACGCACAACAAAAGTATTGCTGTATTTGGGGCTGGAAATACAATCAGCAGCAGTGCACATCCAAGCTTTATATCCGGCGGACGGAATTCTACTGGTCGTTAGCTCTAAACTTCAACTATTGTTTATAAATTTAGCTTCCGTTCCGGGCAGACAGTTGGGCAATTCTCCAACTGCAGCAATACCTGTTCGAAATTTGGAATTATGCCTTATTTCATAACCTTATCATCGTAACAAACGACGAAGACTATCTTGATTTTTTAAATTTCAAAGGATTTCCCCCAAAAGTTGTTTTGTTGCGAACAGGTAATCAAAGTAATACTTTTATTGAATCACTACTCATAAAACACCGGGCTGATTTAGAGGCCTTATCTAACTCAATTGAATACGGTATTCTGGAACTATTTTAAATTTTCAGTAGCCATCTTCGGTTTGGGGAATTATTCTATTTTAATAAGGAGTTGAATAACTATTTTCTGAATTTTTTTATAAGGAGTATATCCATCCGTAAAAATTCTTGCCATCCTGTCAGAAAAAAACCTTTTGGTACTTAATTTGGGCAGTGTCCAAAAAAATATCAATATGCAAAAAGGTCAGATACGGGTTAATACCGAGAACATTTTTCCAATCATTAAAAAGTTTTTGTACAGCGACCACGAAATTTTTATTCGTGAATTGGTAAGCAATGCAGTAGATGCATCGCAAAAATTGAAAACGTTAAGCAGCATAGGTGAGGCTAAAGGCGACATGGGCGAACTGCGCATAGATGTAGAGTTAGATGCAAAAGAAAAAACCATTACCATAAGCGACCGCGGCGTGGGTATGACTATGGAAGAAGTGGACAAATATCTAAATCAGGTTGCATTTAGCGGAGCGGAAGAATTTGTAAAAAAATACAAAGGTCAAAACGAAGAAAATATCATAGGAAAGTTTGGTTTGGGTTTCTACAGTTCATTTATGGTAAGTGAGAAAGTAGAGGTGTACAGTAAAAGTTTCAAAGATGAACCTGCAACATTCTGGAGTTGCGATGGCAGCCCGGAATATGAATTATACGCAATAGAGAAAGCAGACAGAGGCACTAAGATTGTGTTGCATATCAATGATGAAAGCAAAGAGTTTTTAGATGCGCAACGTATAAAAGGTATCCTTGAGAAGTTTTGCCGTTTTCTTCCTGTTCCTATTTATTTCACTGATAAAAATGAAGTAAAAGAAACCAAAGAAGGTGAAGAAACAGAAGTAGCAAAACCACTGAATAACACAAGCCCTGCCTGGACCAAAAAGCCTGCAGATCTTACAAAGGAAGACTACGAGAATTTCTACAAAGAACTTTATCCCTACAGCGAAACGCCTTTATTCTGGATTCATCTTAATGTTGATTATCCGTTTAATTTAACCGGTATTTTGTATTTCCCTAAAATAAAGCAGAGCTATGAAATACAGAAAGACAAGATTCAGTTGTACAGTAATCAGGTTTTTGTGACTGATGAAGTTAAAGACATTGTTCCTGAATTTTTAATGTTGTTGCATGGTGTTATTGATAGTCCGGATATTCCTCTGAACGTAAGCCGCAGCTACCTGCAAGGCGATCCAAACGTGAAGAAAATAAATGCCCACATCACCAAAAAAGTAGCAGACAAACTCGAAGAGATTTTCAGGAATGACAGACCTGCATTTGAACAAAAGTGGGAAAGCCTTGGCTTATTTGTAAAGTATGGTATGATGACCGACGATAAGTTTTTGGAAAAGGCAAATAAGTTTTTGGTAATGGAAGCCTCCCCAAACCCCTCCGAAGGAGTGGGAAAAAATGCAAACACCCCTACAGGAAATTCCGATAGTAAAGTAGGAGGCGATACCCCCCCCTTGAGGGGGCAGGGGGGCTTTTATACAATTGAAGAGTATAGGTTTGCCACAGAAACATTGCAGAAAAATAAGGATGGCAAAACCGTAATTCTATACACAACAGATCCTATACAACAGGATGCTTACATACGTGCTGCTAATGATAAAGGTTATATAGTAGTAAAACTGGAAACCATTATTGATGCGGGTTTCATTAACCAAATGGAAATGAAATGGGAGAATGTTCAATTCGTTCGTGTAGATGCTGATGTAGTAGATAATCTGATAGATAAGCAGGATTCACTTGATAGCGTATTAAGTAAAGATGAAGCAGAGAAACTGAAAGGTTTATTTGAATTTCCAATGAATGAATTACACCTTACAATAGAGGTAAAAGGATTAAGTCAGCATGCTGCACCGGTGGTAGCCACACGTCCTGAATTTATGCGCCGTATGAAAGACATGGGTGCAGCAGGCGGCGGTATGGCAGCATGGTACGCCAACATGCCCGATGAAGTAATGCTTACCGTTAATGGCAACCATCCTATTTATCAAAGTTTACTTAAAGAGTCTAATACTGAAATGCAAACTAAACAGATTCGCAACCTTGCTGACCTTGCACTGTTATCTCAGGGATTATTAAAAGGTGCTTCACTGACCAACTTTATACAACGTAGTGTTGAGTTGTTAGAAGGTGAAAAGAAAACCTTGGCAGAAGCATAAAGTTTTTATAGTTAAGTTTTCAATGCCGGTAGTTTTTAAACTGCCGGCATTTTTATTTCGCTTAGTCTCGCATCACACACTTTCAGGCGAAGAGAGGTCTGTCCATTCCACTCATTTTCTTCTAAAGTAAAAACAACATCCAAAGGTTGCTTGCTCTCAATGAGTGGAAATTTATCAGGCATGTTAAATCCAATTCCTTTGAAACTGCAATTGTTTTCTTTTAATGAAAAACGAATATGCTGTTCCTTTAAAAGGCTGCTATGACCGCTATCTATGACATTTTTTACAAGAAAAACAGGTCGCAAATTTTCCGGTCCATATGGCTCCATTTGTTTTACAATATTGTAAAATGTCATATTCAGTTCACTAAAGTTTATGACAGCATCAATGGTTAATTCGGGGACTAAAGAATCGGGATGAATGGTATCCTTAACTACCTGTTCAAATTTGTTGGAGAAGGCTTCAACATTTTCCGGCAGCAATGTCATACCTGCTGCAGCAAAGTGTCCCCCATAACCAATCAGGTATTCACGACAGGCGTGAATTGCTTCATAAAGGTTAAATCCGGGTACGCTACGGGCACTGCCTGCTGCGACATCACCACTTCTGGTTAAAACAACTGTTGGCCTGTAGTAGGTATCTATAAGTCTTGAAGCTACAATACCTACTACACCCTTGTGCCAATGTTCCTGATACAATACGGTTGAATGTCTTTTTGCAAGATTGCAGTTTTCAATCATTGCAAATGCTTCTTCCGTAATTGTAGTATCTGCCGTACGTCTTTCTGTATTATCTATATGAAGGAGTTCCGCAATTTCTGCAGCTTTACTGGTATCTTTTTCTATAAAAAGTTGAACCGCTTTTTTGGCATCATCCATACGCCCTGCTGCATTTACCCGTGGCGCAATCATAAATACAAGGTTACTGATGAACATTTCCTTTTGCATCCCTGAGAGTTCCATCAATGCACGTATACCAACACAAGGATTTTTGTTTACTTTTTGTAAACCATAATAAGCCATGATACGGTTTTCGCCAGTCATGGGTACAATGTCTGCGGCAATAGCTGTAGCTAATAAATCCAGATAACATAAGTAGCTTTCGTCTGGTAAATTATAAGTTTCGGCTAATGCAGTCATTAACTTAAAACCAACACCACATCCACACAATTCTTTGTAGGGATAATTACAATCTTTTTGTTTGGGATTTAAAATGGCCGCTGCAGCAGGAATTTCATCATCGGGTAAGTGATGATCACAAATAATAAAATCAATGTCCAATGAATTTGAGTAGGCCACAAGTTCAACTGATTTAATACCACAATCCAAAGAAATGATGAGGTTGAAACCATTCTCTTTTGCATAATCTATACCCTGTTTGGAAACACCATATCCTTCCCTGTATCTATGTGGTATATAGTACTCAACGTTTTTGTAAATTGAATAAATAAATTGAAACATACTGGCTACTGAAGTTGTGCCATCAACATCATAATCTCCATAGACAAGTATTTTTTCATTATTACTGATAGCACTTGAGATCCGGTCAACAGCTTTTTGCATATCCTTCATAAGCCATGGGCTATGCAATTCCGATAGTTGTGGTCTGAAGTAAGATTTAGCCTTTTCAAAAGTATCAAAACCCCGTGATACTAATATTTTACAGAGCTTTTCATTGATATGCAAAGCCTTTTGTAGTTGTTCAACTTCTTCCTCCCTTGGATGTATAAGTCTCCATCTTTTTTCCATTATGCTTAATAGTTTCTGTCTGTAGTGTATCTAACCAAATTTTCCAAAGCTTGTCTTACTTCGCTATCAGGAAACTGGTAAAGAATATTTAAAGCCTCATCTCTGTATTCAAACATTTTTTTTCTGGCATAGTCTATTCCACCAGCTTTTTGTACTTCGTCTATAACATATTTTACCCTGTCTTTTTTTGTATTTTCATTCTTGACTATGTAGATTAATTTCTTTCTTAAGAGGAATGGAACATTGTTTAATGTATAGATAAGTGGCAGGGTCAGTTTTTTTTCTTTAATGTCATTTCCCGTAGGTTTTCCTACATCTGTTGTACCATAATCAAATAAGTCATCTTTTATCTGAAAAGCTATTCCTGTTTTCTCCCCAAAAAGTCTCATTTTTTCAATAGCTTCTTCATTATCAAAAGTAGTGGATGCACCTGCTGCACACGATGAAGCAACTAATGAAGCAGTTTTGTTTTTAATTATTTCAAAATAAACATCCTCCTTAAGATTCAGGTTTCTTGCCTTTTCCATTTGAAGAAGTTCCCCTTCGCTCATTTGTTTAACAGCAGTAGATAATATTTGCAAGGTCTTGAAATCTCCATTATCTAATGAAAGCAATAATCCTTTTGAAAGCAGATAATCACCAACCAAAACAGCTATTTTATTTTTCCAAAGTGCATTTATAGAAAAAAATCCCCTTCTTTCCATTGAGTCGTCAACAACATCGTCATGAACAAGTGTAGCCGTATGTAATAATTCAACTAATGATGCAGCTCTATAAGATTGTTCATTTATTTCCCCACCTAATTTTGCACTTAAAAGTACAAACATTGGCCGCAACTGCTTACCTTTGCGTTTAACAATGTATTGCATAATTTTATCCAATAATGCTACATTGCTTTTAACGGCTGACCTGAAATGGGTTTCAAATTCCTTAAGTTCTTTTGATATAATTTTAGTGCTTAATTCCATGCTTTTACAGGCTTGCAAGTTAAATGCTAATGTTTACATTATGTCATTTGAAAAAATAGACAATTAAATAAATTAAAAAGTAAGAGGTTGGGGTGCAGCTAAATTGGGTAATTCGAAGTCTAAAAGGCTGTATTAATAATGGAATGGTTTTTTTATATGTAAAAAGAATTTCCAATAATTGGTTATTTCAGAATCAAAAGTTATTTTTGCAAAGAATCGGACAATGAGTTCAAGATTTTTTGTATTACAAAATTTAAAACACAGCTATGGCAAGTAAAAAGTATCTACTAATTTTAAGTCTGTTATGTTTGTTTTCATCTATTGGGTTCGCCCAGGGTGATGCATCCTATGACTGGAGAGATTCATCCAAGATCTCTACCAAAAGGCTTCCCCAACAAACGGAATTTTTAAACAACAATTATCCTTATCCAGCAAAACCAAGAAGTAAGTGGGAATTAGGTTTTGCAGCTGGTAACAGTATGATTATAGGCGATGTAAATGCAAAAGCTGATGTAGGCGGAAGTATAACTTTGAGAAAAGCCATTTCACATGTATTCTCATACAGAATAGGCTATTTTGGTTCTTATAATCAAGGCTACCCTAGCGGATATCAGGAAAGTTTTCGTCAACGTCGTTCGTATCAGAACTGGACACACAGAGCAGGTCTTGATTTCATTGGGTCATTAACTACAAATAGTCATTATAGAGGTAATCCCAGGACAAATATATATCTACTTGCCGGTTTAGATTTAATCGCAACAAGAGTATTTTTTGCAGCACCAAATGGTCAGCAAATAGATAAGGGTTATGCAGTATTTTATGGTAATGGATTGTCCCGTGTTGATGGATGGAACGGAACTCCTTATATTACTCCAATACCTAATAGTAAAGACGGAACTATTACTACTTTTGGTGGAAAATCTCCTTTTAGTAACGGCAGAAAAGGATGGACTTTACTAGGTGGCGCTAGTGTTGGTGGAGGTATTGCATTCAAAATGAGTAAAAAAGTAAATATAGGTTTTGAACAACGTTTTACTTTTACTCCATATGATTATTTGGATGCAGTAAAAAATGGTTCAAATGATATCTACAGTTTTACCAGCGCAAGGTTGAATCTTAACATAGGTAGTTCTAATAGAAAAGTTGAACCTCTTTGGTGGACAAATGGTAATAACTATGTTTATAATGAATTAAATCGCCCTCAACACATGAAATTGCCGGCACCTGTTCTCCCTGATGCTGACGGTGATGGTGTAACTGATCAATTTGATATGGAACCTAACACACCATCAGGTGCACCTGTTGATGTTCGTGGTGTAGCCAAGGATACTGATGGTGACGGTGTTCCTGATTATAAAGACAAAGAATTACTAACTTCTCAAAAATGTTTTCCTGTTGATGCAGATGGTATTGGCACTTGCCCCGAGCCTACATGTTGCAAAGAAATAAGAGACAAAATAAATAGTGGTGATTACGGAACAGTTGGTGGAAGTACAGGCGCAAATTGCGGATTGAACAATTTACCTGCAATTAACTTTGCAAAAGGAAAAACTTCACTAAACAGTGCTTCAGTAGCTTCATTAAATAAAGTTGCATCTCAAATTAAGACAGCACCGGATTGCCGCATAAAGGTGGTTGGTCATGGAGCAAGTGATAAAAGTTCTCAACAACTTAGCTGGGATAGAGTAAATTCTGTTATTAGATATCTTGTTGAAAAACAAGGTGTATCACAGGATAGATTTATTTTCTCTTATGGAGAAGAAGGTGATCCAAATAGTGTGGATCTTTCTGCAACAAGAGAAGAGGGGCCTAACACAGTTCCGGCTCCACATCCTTATCTTAATACTAAGCCTACAAAAAAGAAAAAATAAATTTTTTAAAATACCCTTCAAACAGGAGGGTATTTTTTAATTATTTCAAACAATTTTTAACTTTAATCCAACTTTTTTAGTTTCTTTGTTCTAATATTGTTCTTGTCAAATAATATTTCTATAAAAGATTTAATTAAAACGGACTAACACAAATGGATATGAGAAAAATATTTACATTATTAGCTGCGATATTAATTTTCGTTACCTCAGCTAATTCACAAATGGGAGGAACGCATAATTATTTAGATTCCTCTTATATCTCTCCCCGCGACCTGAATCAACAACAGGATTTCCTTAATAACAATAGTAATTTTCCTGCAAAGCCAAGGGATATGTGGCAATTAGGTGTGTTTCTCGGTTACCCCTATATAGATGGTGATTGTCCATCGGCTTTTCATGGTGTGGGCTCAGGCATAGGAACTTACTCTTGGGGTGGTGGCGTATCTATTAGAAAAGCAATAGGCTATGTGGTATCTCTAAGAGCTTCAATGGCTTATTACAATATGATGGGCCTTCAATACCAAAAAAATAGAAATTTTAATAATAGTCCTGTTATTTTGGCTAATTATCAAGCAATTGGTACATATGTGCATAATTATCAGAGTTCAGCAATTGTCTCCTCCATAGAAGCACTAATTTCTTTGAACAATATTATGTTCCACAATCGTCAAGGTAAATTTAACCTATATGCATTGGGTGGATATACTGCTTTTGCTTACAAAACGAAGATGGATGTTCTAAAAGGAGATGGTACTCCTTATAATTTTGCAAGTTTCAACTTTTTTAGACCTAGAAAGGAAATTGTAACTGACCTAAGAAAGACTTTTGATGGTAAATATGAAACTGATGCAGTATTTAATGATAGAACTCCTACAATAGGCGAATATAAACTCCGTCATAGTTTAAGTATTGGTGCCGGTCTTGAATATAGAGTTGCAAAAGCTACTTCATTAAGCTTTGAATATAAAAGAATTCAAACCAGAGACGATTATGTTGATGGTTGGTTCCGTCAGAGTGGTGACCTTGTTAATCCTGTGTTTACTGCAGAGTGGGATAACGTAGGTTTCTTTTCTGTAGGGGTAAACCAGAATCTTGGAAACTCTTCAAAGCGTATACCACCACTTTGGTGGATGAATCCTTTGGAATTTGCATACAGCGAGTTGAGCAATCCAAAGCACATGAAGCTTCCGAAAGTTAAATTGGATGATGCTGATGGAGATGGTGTAACTGATCAATTTGACCTTGAACCTAACACTCCTCCGGGAGCTCCAGTTGATACTCATGGAGTATCTAAAGATACAGATGGTGATGGTGTTCCTGATTACAGAGATAAAGAATTGATAACACTTCAAAACTGTTTCCCTGTTGATGAAGATGGTGTTGGTAATTGTCCTGAACCAGAATGTTGTAAGAATATTCATCATGATTCAACTCCAGGTGGCGGTGGTGAATGTAAAATAACAGATTTGCCAAGCATTCAGTTTAAAGGCGGTACTGTTAAGTTATCTAAAGACGCTATGGATATCTTAAAGCGTGTTGCTGATCAACTGAAAGGACAACCTGCATGTAAGGTAAAAGTATCTGGCCATGGTCCTGCAACTAAACCTGCACAGCAATTAAGTTGGGATAGAGTGGATGCTGTTATTCGTTATCTTGTAGAGAGACAAGGTATATCAAGTAATAGAATCATATTTGAATACGGTACAAACGGAGATGCCAATACTGTTGACCTTATGGGTACAACTGAAGATGGTCCAAACTCTGTTCCACAACCGCATCCTCAATTCCACAAAACAAGATAGTAATATCACAAGGATTTTATAATAATAAGAAGCCCTCCTCAATGGAGGGTTTCTTATTATAGTATAATTAACTAAAGATTTTCCCCCTTTTAAATTTCACTTCCTAATTTGCCGGCAAAAGCTTAATTTTGCAAACTTGTATGTATAGGAACTGTATTGTATTGATATTATCATTTTGTTTTTTTGCTTGTAGTAATAAACTTACCAAGACATTAAAAAGCACCGATAGTGAATATAAATTAAAAGTTGCCGAAAATTATTATGCTCAAAAAAAGTATGATAAGGCTCAAATTCTATTTGAAGATCTTTTTCCTGTGTTTAAAGGAACCGCTAAGTTTGAGGATTTGTACTATAAATATGCTTACACCTCTTACTATTTAAAAGATTATGTAAGTGCGGAAAACCTTTTTAAAACATTTGTAGAGACCTTCCCAACAAGTAGCAGGGCCGAAGAAGCCGATTTTATGAGGGCTTATAGTTATTATAAACAATCGCCAAAGGTAGAGCTTGACCAAACAAATACAACCAAGACGATAGGACAATTACAGGCATTTATAAATAACCATCCACTATCTGCCCGTGTTCCTGAAGCTACATCTATTATTGATGAGTCCAGGAGAAAGTTAGAAGTGAAGGACTATAATAGTGCACAATTGTATTATAATTTAGGTTTTTTTAAAGCAGCTGCAATTTCTTTTAAAGCGTTAATGGAAAATTATCCGGATAGTGATCAATCAGATGAATATCAACTAATGGTAATAAAATCCTATTACCTTTATGCTACAAACAGCATCGAGGAAAAGCAGGCTGAAAGATTTGATAAGGTCGTTACTGAATGTTTAGAATTTTCTGACCGTTTCCCTGAAAGTAAGTTGGGAAAGAGCGTTGAAACATATAAAACTCAATCTGTAAATTTTACAAAAATAAAAAATGAGCAAACTAAGAAGGCAGCATAATGCTAACACCGTAAGTGTTGTTGAAACAAAAAGCCTTATTGATATAAAAGATAAGACTGGTAATTTGTACGAATCTATTGCTATCATTGCAAAAAGGGCTAATCAGATAAATATTACCCTTAAAGAGGAATTGCATAATAAGTTGGAAGAGTTTGCAACACATACCGATAGCCTTGAAGAAATTCATGAGAACAAAGAACAAATTGAAATCTCAAGGGCTTACGAAAGAATGCCTAACCCTGCAATTCTTGCAACACAGGAATTCATGGATGCAAAAATATACTATCGTAAAAATGATGCTAATCTTTTTGAATAGTGGTCATTAAATTCATTATTAAAAACGGCAGTTAACTTAACTGTCGTTTTTTGTTATTTTTAAAAAATGTTAGCTGGCAAAAGAATATTGCTTGGTATAAGTGGAAGTATAGCAGCCTATAAAGCTATACTGCTAACTCGTTTACTTGTTTCTGCAGGGGCAGAAGTAAAAGTTATTATGACACCTGCCGCTTTGGATTTTGTAACTCCGCTTACTCTTTCTACATTAAGTAAAAACAAAGTTTTGATACAATTGGCGGACGAAGATACATGGGCAAACCATGTCATGCTCGGTCATTGGGCAGATGTGATGATTGTAGCACCTGCAAGTTGTAACACAATAAGTAAGATGGCCAATGGTATTTGTGATAATCTTCTTTTAGCCGCATATCTTTCTGCAACTTGTCCGGTTGTTATTGCCCCTGCTATGGATGAAGACATGTGGAAGCATAGTTCAACTAAAAAAAATCTGGAAACATTAATAGGTTATGGAAACAAAGTAATTTCTGTTTCCTCCGGTGAATTGGCAAGTGGACTTTTTGGTGAAGGGAGAATGGCAGAGCCCGCTGAAATTTTAACTTTTGTAGAAGAAAATATTTTTCGTACAAAAGAGTTTGAAAATAAAAATGTATTGGTTACTGCCGGCCCTACCTATGAGGCTTTAGATCCTGTAAGGTTTATTGGTAATTACTCTAGCGGTAAAATGGGGATTGCAATTGCTGAAGAGTTATACAGTCGAGGGGCCAATGTAAAGCTTGTATGTGGACCAGTAAATGAAAAGTTGTGTTATAGAGGTATTGATGTTTTAAAAGTCACTTCCGCATCAGAAATGTATGAAGAGGCTATAAAGGATTTTGAAAAGGTTGATATTGCTATAATGGCCGCTGCAGTCGCAGACTATACTCCTCAAGAGGTTGCTCCCGAAAAGATTAAGAAAAGTGATGAACAATTTCATTTAAATTTGAGAAAAACAAAGGATATACTCAAACGCTTAGGGGAATTAAAGCAGGAAGGTCAACTTTTAATAGGCTTCGCATTGGAGACAGAGAATGAAATTGAAAATGCACTTAAGAAGTTGAAAAGTAAAAATGCTGACATGATAGTGCTTAATACGTTAAAAGACCCGCAGGCTGGCTTTGGAAAGGATACAAATAAAGTTACTATTTTGGATCATGAAAACAGGCTTGATTTTGAGGCAAAGTCTAAGAGAGATGTAGCAAGGGATATAGTAGATGTGATAGTTAAAAAAATCAGTTAAAATAAAATTACTTTCTATCAAATAGCAGCAATCACAATATTTACA
>JANPGE010000059.1:0-17823 GCA_031423805.1 Segetibacter sp.
TTGTGTAAAACTTGCCGTAGATAAAATTCTTCATCGTAAGCCGGATATCTGCATTAGCGGTGTTAATCATGGCGCTAATCATTCTATTAATGTAATCTACTCCGGCACTATGTCTGCTGCATTGGAGGCATCTATAGAAAGTATTCCAAGTATAGGTTTTTCTATTCTTGACTATAGCCTTGAAGCCGATTTTTCAGGGCCTAAAAAGTATGCCCGTTTATTGGTAGATCAAATCCTTAACGGCAAACACCTTGACAAACATCTGTGTCTGAATGTAAACTTTCCTGCCGTTAGCGAAAAAGCTTTGAAAGGATTAAAAATTTGCCGTCAGGCCTATGCCAAATATGAAGAGAGTTTTTTTGAACGTATAGACCCACATGGCAAGAAATATTATTGGCTAACCGGTGAATTTGTAAACTTTGACCGTGGCCGCGATACAGATGTTTGGGCACTTAACCACAACTATGCAAGTGTGGTGCCTGTACAGTTTGATCTTACCCATTACAAATTGAAAGAGAAACTGGAAAAATCATTTAACTTAACACTCAAATGAACAAAGACAACCTTAGGTTTGGATTAATTATAGGTTTTATTGCGCCACTTGTTGGAATGATGCTTTATTATCTTATCCAATTTAGAAATCTACTTACTGTCAGCGAATTCTTTCATGTTATTTTAGTGGAGAAAAGACTGCTAACTGCTATTGTTAGTGTATCGTTGGTTGCAAATGCTGTAGTATTTACTTATTATGTAAACAAGCGCAAAGACCGCACTGCAAAAGGAATTTTCATAGCAACGTGCATTTACGGTGCGGCTTCGTTGTTGTGGAAATGGGTGGTGTAGACTAGAGTTATGAATGTAGAGTTATGAGTTTAGAGTTATGAGTTTTGGGTTGTGAGTATAGGGTTATGAGTTTAGAGTTATGAGTTTAGAGTGTCAGCTTTAAGGTATTAAGTTTTTCAATTCTCAAACCACATCCAAAGCTTTAATCTCATCTTTATAGGCCTTTGGTAGAATAGCAGACTTTAGTAAGCCGTCTATTTTTACTTTTTTTGTTAATTTATAAGCCCATAAAATTGGCTGAAGCAATTGAATCTTATTAAACTCTAATAACGCAGCAACTCTTTTAGGCACTACCATTTTTTGCCCTTCCACCAATAAAAAATATCTGTAAATACCAAGGTGCTTTTTGTATTGATTGAATAAATCTGCAGTAAAATCACTTTTAATTAAGTCCTGCTGCAAATGGGTTTCACGGGCACTCAACCATTGTGTATAGGACAGAGGAAGTTCTTTTAACCCCATCCGCACTCCTACTCTATAAAAAACGTCAAAGACTTCTTCTTTTTCTGGAATAGTCAACTTTCTTTCCAAAACTTCAAAAGAACTGATGGAATAATGAATGAGCAGGAAAAGCACATCTCGATATGCCCAATCGGGAATTTTGCCGCCCCGGCTGTTTTCTACTGCAGTATGTATGGCTGCTATTTTATCAATTGCATTATTTGCGGCATCCATTTCAGAAAACACAATTAATCGGGCATAATTAACAGTAGAAAATAACCTGCCCAACGGATCTTTGGGAAGTTTACCCGTAAAATAAAGCCAATCAACCGCTTTGTTCAATGCAAATTCAGCACTTGCACCAGCAAAAATAAAAAGAATAGTATCACTTTTACCCCAGATTTCTCTTACAATAGATTGCTTGTTTACGAAATATTGCATTACAGTTTTTGTTTCACAAAATGAATCATAGTAATAAATACCAACCTGTTATCTATCTACGTCTTCGCCTCGATGATTTTTTTTGTTTTTCGTCCTGTGGCTTTAAATCATTTCTAATAGTTGTATCCGTTGGGATGACCACGTCGCCTGTCAGTGCTTTTTTAAGATTGGCAAGGTAAACATCTTTATAATTCATAGATTGCTCCAGGCTGTCGGTTTTCATTTTCAAGGCCTGCAATTCGTGACGGGCACCCATACTACCATAACCTGGCAAGTATTGCTTTAATGGCGTAAATACTATAAGTGCAACTGTAAGTCCGGTCAAAAGCACAAATATGCTGCTGAATACAATGTAAACACTTAACCGAGATAGCTTAAAAGTCACTACTTCTTCATAGGTGTCATCGTTCATAATAACAAGCCTGTAGCGGTTGCGCAGTTTTTTTAGTCCAGATTTTACTTCCAGTTTTTCCATATTTCTTTTGCCAGAAACTTAAAGGTAGCAAAAGCTTGTTCATTCCCCGAAGGGTAAAATAAAAAATAACTGTATTTTTAACTTTGAAAAATTGGGTAAACTCTTTTTTTAAGGGGATTTATTTCATTGGAAATAGCAGTGTGGATAGGTTAAAAAATACAAAATTTTATTTCCTACACGTTCAAGGCTATACCCGAAACAATTATATTACACAAAAATTATCAGCACGGAATCCTACCACACTTTATGTGTTAAGATTTGCTACAAATAAAATGATGTTTAAAACCATATTCAATACAGTTTTCCTACCAAAAATTTACAAGCATATTTTGCCTTTTATTCTTGTAATAATTTGCTGTACAGACCTGCATGCACAACCCGGTACAGAGATAGAAATCGAAAAACCGAAAAAGTATGAAAATAGAAAACTAGCCTCGGAAAAAACAACAGACAAAAAAATTGGTTTTGGCAAAAAAGTTTACCAGAATACCGTAACGCATTACAACTATTATTTTAATGCTAACCGCAGGTTAAATGAATTGATAGAAACGGCTAAAACTTCTTTCAAAGACGACTATACTGTACTACTCCCGTTTTACAACTATACCCTTGATGCTACTTCAACCAACAAACAGGAATTGGACAGTATAGTGTATAAATGTACTGCCGGTATCCTGCTTCATGATTTGCGTAACAGTTGGATAGACAATATGTTTTTACTGTTGGGTAAAGCCTATTTTTTTAGAAAAGATTTTGACTCTGCTGGACTTACTTTTCAGTATATCAATTTTTCATTTTCGCCAAAAGAAAGCGGCGGATATGATGTGCCAATAGGAAGCAACTCAAGCAACGACAAGGGTGAATTCAGCATTGTTACCAAAGAAAAGAAAAGTATTTGGTCTAAGCTTACAAGCCGTCCTCCTAGCCGCAATGAGAGTTTTATCTGGCAGGCCCGTAATTTTATAGAGAGAGATGAACTGCCCGAAGCTGCAGGTATTATAGAAATTTTACGGCACGATCCCAACTTTCCCAAGCGCCTCAACAGCGATTTATACCAAATACTTTCATATTGGTATTACAAGCAACAAGTGTATGATAGTGCAGCTACTTACCTGACAAAATCTCTTGATCTGGCCGAAAGCGGACAAGAGAAAGCACGTTGGGAATTTCTTGCTGCACAAATGTTTCAGTTAAGTAAAAAAAATGAGGATGCAGTTAAGTACTATGAAAAAGCCATGGAACATACCACAGACCCCATTATGGATGTGTATGCAAGGCTTAACAGTATAAGAATTAAAAAGAGTGAGAAAAAAGATTACCTGCAGGAGAATATAGATGAATTGGTTAAAATGGCTAAAAGAGATAAATATGCCAACTACAGAGACATTATTTATTATGCTGCCGCAAATATTGAACTGGAAAGAAAGAATATTAAAAATGCCCAGGCCTTTTTGCTGAAAAGCATAGAGAATGCGTCTAATAATCCTGCACAGCGATCACAGGCTTTTCTTTTGTTGGCAGATATGCATTATGATAGCAAACTGTATCCTGCATCAAGCCATTACTATGACAGTTTAGATGTAGCAACACTTACAAAATCTGCAGATACGGCAAGGGTTAACTATAGAAGGCCACCTTTGAAAATTATTGCTGAAAATGCAGAAATAGTTTACAAACAAGACAGCCTGCAATCCATTGCTAAACTTAGTCCTAAACAACAGGATTCTGTAATAAAAAAACAATTAAAATTTTTGAGAAAAAGCAAAGGAATAAAGGAGGAAGAATCTACTGTAAACACAGCTGTTCAACAAACTGCAGACATATTCAGCAAAACTGAAAAGAGTAATGACTTTTATTTTTATAATGCCTCTACAAAAGCTAAAGGCTACAGTGAGTTTAAAGCCAAATGGGGAGAAAGGCCTAACTCCGATAACTGGAGAAGAAAATCTGCATTGGACAAACAATCTCAACAGTTCATAGATGTAGATGATGTTTCACAAAAATCTCCCGTTGATAGCAGCAGTTCTGCACCTGAAGACTCTTATGAAGGTATGCAGGCCAACATACCACGGACTAAAGAGAAAGTAGAAACCAGCAACAAAAGCATTATGGATGCATTGTATACCATGGGAAAAACATTTCAAAATAATCTGGAAGAATATCCTGCTGGAATTGAAACTTTCGAAGATTTGCTGAAGCGTTTTCCAACCTCACCTTACCGGCAGGAAGTAATGTTTAACCTGGTGTACATTTATAAAAAGACCGGCAATCAATCAAAATCAGACTACTGGAAAAGATTATTAGAAAATGATACAACAAAATCTAAATGGTCGCAGATGGTTAATGGACCTGCACCTAAAGATTCAATAAAAAATAACCCTGCCACAAAAAAATACGAAGATATATACATGCTATTTATTGAGGGAAATTTTGCACAAGCCATAGCAGAAAAGAAAATAGCAGACAGTCTTTATAATAAATCTTTCTGGACACCTCAATTACTTTTCATAGAATCCATCTATTATATTAAGCAGCAGGAAGACAGCACAGCCATTAAAGTATTGACTGATTTATCTACAGGTTTTGCCGGAAACCCAATGGCAGAAAAAGCTAAGGCTATGATAGAGGTTCTGAAGCGCAGAAAAGAAATAGAAAGCTACCTTGGTAATCTGCAGGTAACAAGGAATGAAGATGGTAAACCTGTTTCATCAACTCCACACGACCCTGCAGCCAACCCAACAAGGACAATTGCTGGTAGCAGCACTTCTGTAAATAAAACAGATTCAAGTATTGCTAAAATAAATCCTGTTATTACAAAGGCAGACTCTGCCAAAGCAAAAGCAGACTCCATAAAAGTAAGGGCAGCCACTCCAATAAAGCTCAACAAGTTCAGTTATGTAGGGGACTCTTTACAATATGTAGGGGTATTGTTAGATAAGGTAGACCCGGTATATCAGAGTGAAGCAAAAAATGCTTTTAACCGATACAACAAGGAGAAGTTTTATGCGCAACAAATAGATATTTCTTCGGCTAAAATTGATGACCGGTATACATTGGTATTGGAAGGCCCATTTGCAAATGGCACAGCAGCAGTTGATTATATTGAAAAAGTAAGACCGATAGCTAAAAGCAGAATTTTACCGTGGCTTTCAGCAGAGAAATTTAGTTTCATCATAATCAGTCAATCTAATCTTGAAACTTTAAAAGAGAATAAAGATATTGAAGGATATAAGCAACTATTGCAAACGGCAATTCCCGGAAAATTCTAACAGGCACAAATTTTTTATGCCTTAGAAAGAATTTTTACAACCATTATTATAAATCACTTATAGAAATAGCTCATCCAAATATTCCGAATTTTAGAGTACCAAATTTATGAAGGCAAAAAAAAATAGGATAAGTAAACCCGTACAAATATTCTGGCGGATAGTATTAATAGGATTTGGCTCTTTCTTTCTTATGATAATGCTTGCCAATTGGGGCGTATTTGGCAAAATGCCCTCGATACAAGATCTTGAAAATCCAAGCGCTTCTCTAGCTAGTGAGGTGATAGCAGATGATGGCACTGTTATGGGGAAATACTATCTTGAAGACCGTACCAATACAGACTTTAAGAACATAAGCAAGCATATCATTAATGCATTAATAGCAACCGAAGATGTACGCTTTTATAACCACAGCGGTATAGACGGAAAAGGCGTTGCAAGGGCATTGGTTCACCTTGGAACTGATGGTGGTGCAAGTACAATAACCCAACAACTTGCCTTTAATCTATTTAATGGCAACAGGGCCAGAAACCCAGTAACCCGCATCATTCAGAAAATGAAAGAATGGCTTATTGCCGTTAAGCTGGAAAGAAATTTTACCAAAGATGAAATTGTAGCATTGTACCTTAATACAGTTCCTTTTAGCGATAATGTGTATGGAATAAAAAATGCGGCTAAAACATTTTTCCAAAAAGACCCTGAAGTTATCAATATAGAAGAAGCTGCAGTTTTGGTAGGCATGGTAAATGGTCCAACAATTTACAACCCACGACGCAACCCAAAAAGCTCGTTGGAACGTAGAAACCTTGTATTGGACAGAATGGTTACAAGCGGTTACCTGCCCGAGACACAAGCAAGAGAACTGAAACTGAAACCCATTGCCATCAATTATAAAAAGATGGATGAAAGCGCAGGGTTAGCCCCTTACTTTAGAATGGTGCTAGGACAGGATATGAAAAAATGGTGCAAGGAACACAAAAAGCCAAATGGTGAAAATTACGACCTGTATAAAGATGGATTGAAAATATACACTACCATTAATCCAAGAATGCAGTTGTATGCTGAAGAAGCAGTAGGTAAGCACATCAACTATATGCAAAAAATTCTGAACTCACAGGGTAATATCAAAAATGGTACGGTTTGGAAAGGCCATGAGGATATATTAGAAACTGCCATGAAAGCAAGTGAGCGCTGGAAAAATTTAAAAAAAGATGGCATTGAAGAGGCGGAGATAAAAAAGACTTTTTACAAAAAGGTTCCGATGAAGGTATTTGTCTGGAACACCACACGTGAAAAGGATACCACCATGACTCCTTATGATTCTATCAGGTATCACAGGCAAATGCTGCAGGCAGGCTTTATGGCCATGGACCCTATAAGCGGCGAAATAAAAGCATGGGTTGGAGGCATTGATTTTCGCAGGTTTAAATATGACCACGCAAACGTTAATACCAAAAGACAAGTGGGTAGTACCATTAAACCTTTATTATATAGTCTTGCAATTGAAGAGGCCGGATTTACCCCAAATACAATTGTAAATGATGTACAGCAAAACTTTGGCAGTCTTGGCTTAGTACCAAATACAAGCAGTACATGTACAGGCCGGTCTATGCCAATGGCTAATGCACTGGCATGGAGCAGAAACTGTGCTTCAGCTTATATTCTTAAACAATTAGGCAACAATGGCAATGATGCTGCACACCGTTTTGCAGAGTTTTTACGGAAATGTAACTTTCATGCCAAGATAGACCCGTACCCTTCTATTGCATTAGGTGCAGTAGAATTGAGCCTATATGAGATGATGCAGGGCTACAGCATGTTTCCCGGAAGAGGATTTAATGCAAAACCGCTTATGATTGCCCGTATAGAAGATAAAAACGGAGCAATATTAGAAAACTTTTTACCGGCACAACGTAAAGAGGTGATCAATGAAGTAACGGCTTATTCACTTGCATTGATGATGCAGGGAGTAATACAGCATGGAACTGGTCAACGTATGGGTGAGTTTGGTATAGGTGGCGATATAGCAGGAAAAACAGGTACTACTAATGACAATAGTGATGCATGGTTTATGGGTTATACGCCACAGTTGCTTTGTGGTGTTTGGGTAGGTTGCGATGACAGATTTATCCGCTTTAATGGTAAGGTGGGCGAAGGTGGTTCTGCGGCATTACCTATATGGGGATATTTTTATAAAAAGGCGCAGGCGGATAAAACGCTTGGCTTAGATGTAGATGCTAAGTTTTCTAAACCTGAAGTAATGAGTAATGATGTAATATTTGATTACCTCAACACTATCAATGCCCAAAACACAGCTCCTGCTGAAGGGGAAGATGTAGGCAATGGATCTTCTGAAGATTATATAATACCAAGTGATTTACCGGTAGATGTTGGTGCAGAAAGCGAAGTACCGACAGAAAAAGTAAAACCAACAATAACACCCGTTGAAAAACCAACAACAGAAAATGCACCTTCAACTTCTACTGAAAAGAAAGCAGAAGTTAAAGAAGAAAAAACCGGTGGATTTTTGGGTCTGTTTAAGAAAAAGAAAAAGAAGGAGGAAGTCAAAAATGAAAATCCAAAAGCTATAATGCCTAAAGGAGATGAAAAGCAGCGGAGGCGGTAGGGGCAAGTCGAATTGGAGATTACATATGATTTCTTATGACAAAGAAAACAACGTTTCTTAAAAGAGAAATATCACAGTGGTTAAAGCGGGAAATAGGATGGTGAGAAGTTATACTTATTATTTTATTTGAAGGTTTAGGAGCTTGGTTCTATTTACAGAGGCAAAATTTGCTTAATAATTCTGCATAAACTAAGGGAGTAATAACAGGGATAGTTAAGGGCTCAAAAGGAAGTCGGTATATAGGATATGTGTTTAACATAATATGGTAAAACGATTAAAAGTTCCTGGCCTATTAAATTCTGCAATGGTTGCCCTAATTGTTGCACTTGTGGAGATACAGTTATTGTGTGGTATGAGGTAGGCAAACCTGAAATTAATGACTTGGTTCATAACTTCCCTTAAAAAAATAATTATTCATTGCAACTCTGCAACTAACAAGAATGTTTGGCCAAAATTAATTTTAGTAAAAGGTCTAAAAGAAATAAAATTATCGAATATTGCTTGCCAAGTATTCCTACACCAAATTCCTTTTAACCCTAATTTTTCCCGGACGAGGTTGCTGATTTTTTTTTCCCATCCTGTTTTTTCAGGATTTTGCGGTATTGACGGGTTGGGGGACAACCAAAATTACTTGCAGAACCGGGAACATCTATGCATTTGTCATCATCGTCATTTATTCCATCACCATCAGAATCTTTTGTAAGACACCCATCAAACCGGGCTAAACCGGGAGTATCCGGGCATTTATCTTCATCATCATTAATTTTGTCGCCATCTCTGTCACCGGCGGGACAACCTTTGTACTTGATTAAACCTGCTACCGACGGACATTCATCCAAATCATCTGCAAGTCCGTCATTATCCGTATCAGGCATGGGACAGCCATCAAATTGTATAACACCCTTTTCATCAGGGCATTTATCTAATGAATCTATTATACCATCGTCATCAGTATCAACCGGCTTTTTTATTAGCGTATCGGGAGGTGCTACTATAAAAGAATCCTTTTGAGCAACCTTATTATCCCTTTTCTTTGAATTTTTACTATTACCTGATTGTGCATTCACATTTTGCGAAGCAGAAAGAGCAATAGCAACAACGAATATAAAAAAGAAAACCCTTCTTAAAATAGGATATGACATCAGAATGAGTAAGTAAATTAGTCAGATGAAGATTCAGAAGCAGTTTCACCATTTTGACCCAACACTTCAACTTTTACATTGGTAATACCATCAAAACCACCTAATACTGCTGCTGCAGTTTTAGTAAGATCTACAATACGACCCATTTTAGCCATGCGGGGATGCATACGGTCATTGATACGAACTATTACCGATTTCATATTGGTCAGATTAGTAACCTTTACCCATGTATTGAATTTAAAGAAATTGGAAGCTGCTGTCAGATTGCTATGCTTGAAAATTTCTCCGGTTGCAGTACGGCGACCCTGAAACATATTTGCATAAATAGTTGCCTTGCCTTTTAAAGTTTTTCCTGTTTCTACATTACCTTGCTGCGCCATTGCAAATACCGGTAGTAATAAAAATAGAATGATGAATTGCTTCATTTTTTCCAGTTTTAATGTTACAAAAATTAAATACCTGTCACGAGAACGGGGCAAAAATAAGGGAAAGAGCCTTTTTTTTTGCCTTTTGATTGTTATAAGTTGTTCACATATTACCTATTCTCAAAATGTAACATCTTCTGTAAAAGTCAAAAAGCTTCAGGTAATCAGAACGGTTGAAGCTTACAAAAAAAGCATTCAAACTGATTCAAACAACCGGATGGTTTTATTGAAAAATGTTGACAACCATATAGTTACAGATTTAAAATATGCAACTTCAAATAATTTTACCAAACAGGTTCTTTATAAAAATTCAAAAGCTTATTTAAGATATCCTGTTGCTGTTGCGTTAAAGGAAATTAACAATTTTCTTCGAAAATCCGGATATGCTTTAAAAATTTATGATGCATATCGTCCTTATTATGTTACCGAAAAAATGTGGGAAGTAGTAAAAGACCATCACTATGTGGCTAACCCGGCCAAAGGAAGTGGTCACAACAGAGGTGCATCTGTTGACCTTACCTTGATAAACCTGGCAACCGGTAAAGAGTTACCCATGGGAACAGACTTTGATGATTTTACTATTAAAGCCGGCCATTTGTATACTAAATTACCAAAGGAAATATTAGACAACAGAACGTTGCTTAAAACCGTAATGCAACAGCATGGTTTTGAAGCTTTGAAAACGGAATGGTGGCACTATATATATAAAGGAAGCCAAAAATTTGAATTGTTAAATCTCAACTTTGATGAGTTGGAGAAATTATAACCATAAGTTGAATGCATTTCATTAATGAGATCAGAAAATAAATTTCTGGTAAGAAATATCTCATCAACAATAACAATCCTTAAAACAATTCTGCATGAAGCTTTTCTAAAGCTTCAGCTTTGAACTGTGTTGGAACCAATAAAGACACGTTATGCTTGCTACCGCCATAACTTGCCATTAGAATTGGTATTTTGCTTACCGCAGAAAATATTTTTACCATCACATTTGGTGAATGCAGTATCTCATTGCCTACTATAGTTACTATAGTTTGATTTTCTTCAACCGATACAACACCATAAGCTTCTAATTCTTTGGAAACCTGTTGCAAATTTTCAGAATTATCTATAGTAACAGAAACGGCTATTTCTGATGTAGTAACCAAATCTACAGATATTTGATATTTCTCAAACACCTCCAATATTTTTTGTAAAAATCCGTAGGCCATCAACATTCGGCTACTCTTAATATTAATAACAGTAATGCCATCTCTTGCAGCTACAACTTTTGGTCCTATACCTTCTGCCACATTTTCAATTACGGTACCTACACTGTTAGGTTGCTGAGTGTTGAGCAATTTTACTGGTATTCCATAATGTCTTGCCGGCCAAATGGAGGCAGGATGCAAAACCTTTTCGCCAAAATAAGCTAACTCTGCAGCTTCATCAAAGCTAAGTTTGGTTACAGGTGTTGTACTTTTTATAATCGTAACATCATTGTTTTGCATTGCCGGTATATCTGACCATATTTCGCAAACAGATGCACCCATAGCAGCAGCAATTGAGGAAACGGAATAGTCGCTACCTCCAATGCTTAAATTATCTACCTCTCCTCTTATATTTCTGCAAAGCGATCCTTGTGTTATAAATGTTTTGGTATCAGGATATTGGTTCATCAATTGTGTCAGCTTCACTTTTATGCTGCCAATAAGAGGTTCACCATATTTATCTGTTTGCATAAAATCCAATGCAGGAAGCACTACATGAGCTTTTCCCAATTCATTCATATATGCAGAAAGCAATAGAGTACTCATTTGCTCACCTTGCGATAAAATATCTTTACTTAAAGCATGGCTGTAAGAAATTTTAAGCACAAACTGCAAAAAGGAAAAATGCTCTTCAATGGCTTTATTAGCTGCAACTTTTGCATCGTTGCTCTGCAACAATCCGTTAATAAATTCACGATAAAAAGTCTCCATTTTTTTTAGGCTGCTTTTAGCCTGACTGCGGCGGTAGTGCTGCAAAGCATCTATAAGATCTCTAAGTGCCTGTGAAGTTCCGGCCAATGCACTTAGTACAACTATTACAGGCTCATCATTGTCAGCAATTATGTTTACGATTTCCCGCATTCTTTCAGGACTACCGAGGCTTCTGCCGCCAAACTTCATTACTTTCATGAGACTGATGCTTTTTTAAGTACTGCAAATATAGAGGGGTAATGTGAAAATGGTATATTTTGATAGATGCGTACTCTAAAGAGCAATTCTATATTTTTTTATTCGTGACAATAAACTTTTAAAAAAAATTGATTACTACCTTAAAATGATAATTCTCTTTGATTATTCATGATCAATAATCTTTTATCGAAGAAAGTGTTCAAACAATAACTTTGCTCAATTATTTTTTAGTATGAAAAATTTCATTTTAGTGTTATTTTGTTTCTTTTACTTTTCTTTAAATGGATTTAACCAAAAACAAAATGCAGGTGCATTATCCCGTCCAAAATTAGTTGTTGGCATAGTGGTAGATCAGATGCGTTGGGATTATTTATACCGCTATCATGATAGATACACTTTGGGAGGTTTTAAAAGATTACTCAATGAAGGATTTACCTGTGAAAATACGCTGATACCTTATTTGCCTACCTATACAGCACCCGGTCACACCTCCATTTATACTGGCTCTGTGCCTGCAATACATGGCATAATTGGTAATTTTTGGTATAGCAAAACAATGAGAAAAAGTACTTATTGTACAGATGATACGGTAAGCACAGTAGGCAGTACGTCTGATGCAGGCAAAATGTCACCCAGGAATATGTGGGTCACTACTGTAACGGATGAATTACGTTTGGCTACTAATTTTCGTTCTAAGGTAATTGGTATTGCCTTAAAGGATCGGGGTGCAATTTTACCAGCAGGTCACGCAGCAAATGCAGCCTATTGGTTCGACAATGTAAATGGTGCATTTATCACCAGCACATACTACATGAAATCATTGCCCGATTGGGTCAATAGGTTTAATAACAGAAAACTACCCGACCAATATCTGAAGCAAAACTGGAACACACTCTACCCTATTGAAACCTATGTGCAAAGTACACCGGATGATAAATTTTACGAGGGTATAGTACCACATGAAGACAATACTTTTCCTCATAATACAGAAAATATTACCAAAGACAAATACAACACGCTTAGGTATACACCCTATGGCAATACATTAACAATAGATATGGCTAAAGCGGCTATTGAAGCCGAGCATTTAGGTAGCTCTGCAACCACAGACTTTTTAACCGTTAGCTTTTCATCAACTGACTATATTGGTCATGCATTTGGGCCAAATAGCATAGAAGCAGAAGATACTTACTTACGATTGGATATGGACCTGTCTGCATTCTTAACTTATCTTGACAAACAAGTGGGGAAAGGTAACTATACCGTATTTCTTACAGCAGATCATGGAGTGGCACATGTGCCCGAATTTTTATTAGAAAATAATATACACGCAGAAAATGTAAGGGATAGTATAATTAAAACATCGCTTAATGAAATGGCAGAAAATCGGTTTAAAATAAAAGATGCTGTTGCATATATTATAAATGATCAGATATTTCTATCTAAAAATGTTGAAGCTGAACAAACCCAAATAATAATTAATGCCATAGTGAAACGGTTATTGGAATTTCCATTTATTGCCAATGCTGTTAATCTTTCTAATGTAAGCAATACAACCTTGCCCGAAGTACAAAAAAATATGTTGGCTAATGGGTACAACCAAAAGTTAAGTGGCGAGATTCAGTTTTTTTATAAACCCCATGATATAGAAGGCAGTAACAGAGGCACTACTCATGGTTCATGGAATCCTTATGATGCACACATTCCGTTGCTTTGGTATGGTTGGGGAATAAAAAAAGGTAAGACAAATCGCGAAACCTATATGACCGACATAGCTGCTACACTCTCTGCTTTGCTACACATACAAATGCCTAGTGGTTGTATTGGCAAGGTAATAGAAGAAGTCATAAAGAACTGAAAAAGATAAATTTAAGGCTCTTCGGAATCTAATAACTGTATAGATATATATCCAAACAATTCTACTCGCTTGTTTTGAGAATTAATTATAAACTAAACCTATCAAATATTCTCACCCGAAAAAAGTTATGCTGACAATTTGCAGATGATTAGATTTGCTATAAGAAGAAATACAAAATGATAAAACTGGAGTACTTTGGAAAAGAGGATTTTAAACAATTGATTGAATGGGTGAATAGTGAACATCTGTTAACCAACTGGGCAGGTTCTTTGTTCAGATTTCCGCTCAATGAAGACAGCCTGGAATGGTATATACAAGATACAAATGATCTGGAAACATCTGATGCATTGATTTATAAGGCGGTAGAAATAGAAACCAACAAGACGGTGGGTCATATATCTTTAGGAGGTATCAGCAGAAAAAATAAAGCAGCCCGTATAAGCAGGGTTTTAATTAGCGATGAAGCAAGGGGCAAAGGCTATTGCGATAAAATGACTAATGCTATATTACAAATTGGTTTTGAAGATATTGAACTACATCGCATAAGCCTTGGCGTTTATGATTTTAATCGTGCTGCTATACGTTGTTATGAAAAGTGTGGTTTTGTAAAAGAAGGTCTTATGAGAGATGTACTCCTTTATGAAGACAATACCTATTGGAGCCTGTTGGAAATGGGCATTTTAGAGCATGAATGGAGAGAAAAGAATGGTAAATAACCAATAAAAGTTTCGCTAAAAGTTTTAAAAAAAATTCCCTGCAACTCAAATTTTGCAGGGAATTTTATTTTGGAATAATTTTTACTCAATCACCAAAGCCTGTGTATGGCTGATTAAACCATTGCTCCAGGTAATATTGTATTTACCGGCAGGCAACCCTTTTACGTTCATGTTTATTTGAACGGTTGAAGTTGCAACTGTTGCTCTCCTTAATATTCTACCATTCATGTCGGTTATTTGTAGTTGGGCAACAATATTAGTAGATGGATGTGTTACTGTAACCATGTCCCGTGCAGGGTTTGGATAAATGCTTATTTGTCCATCGGTGTTGTTGCTTATCATTCTTATGGGACTGTATTCAAACTTGCCATCTTTGTCAACTATTTTGATGCGATAATAAAGAAGCCCCCCTGCCCCCCAAAGGGGGGTGTTTGGTGCAACAGCATCACTGTATTGGTAGCTGTTGGTTTGTGTGGTGCTGTTAGCTTTGGTGTTACCTATTTTATTGAACTCCCGGCCGTTATTGCTACGTTCTATTTCAAAATGATCTACGTTTATTTCGTTGGTGGTAGTCCAGCTTAACCGGTTGGTTTTATTTTCTTTTTTTGCAGTGAATGAAAGCAAACGCAGTGGCAATACTTCACTAATAATCAATGTTGTTTCGGTATTGGTATGTACAGGTAGATTATAATCAAAATAAATGGCAGCGGTGTTTTTGATGGTGTCCCCGAGGGCTACGGTAGCTTTAGGTTTTACTTTGTAAACGATGTAGCCGTGGCTGCCAGGTTCATTATTGGTGCTGTCAACGAGGTTAATGTTGCGCAACGTAAACAAACATTTGTTACCATCATTCATGGTCATTTGGTAGCTGTGGCTGGCGGTTAGGATTTGCATGGTGTTCCAATCCAGTTTGTTGTCTAAGGTATCTCTTATGTACACATTGAAAGCTGTATCATTACCAGTGTTTTGGAAACGTATGGTGTATTGCAGGTATTCGCCATTAGCTACTTGCAAAGTGCTTATTTTGCCGCCGTGGCTTTCGGTTTTGTCGTTGGGGTCGTAGGAGCCGCGGACGATTTGTTTTACGGTTGAGGTGTTATCTGCAGGTGTGAGATCGGGCTTGTTAGAAGTGATGGTGACCGTTGATTGTATGGTATCACCGATGTTGACTGTTGGCGGTGATTTAACTGTAAAGTTCAATAGAATATAACCCGTGTTTAAGGGTTTTAGGTTTGATATGTTCCAGGTTAGAGTATCACCACTAATGAGTAATGGAGTAGGAGTTGCATTATTAAAATTGAGCTTGTTGCTTTTAATTAATTGAATTGTTCCATTGGCAACTGTATCTGTGCCATTATTTTCATAAGCAATATGGTGGTTATTTTGAAAACCGGGTTTTGCTGAACCATAAGGAATTAATAGAACCGAGGCATCTCTCTGACCTGGAATTGGTTGCACCGCAAATGTGACACTGTCAGTATGGAAAAAAGTTGTGTTAGAAGTTACATGAGTTGCGGGTATTACATTATGATAGGTCAGGTAAGGGAAATATTTGGTTGTATAGCTTCCGGAATCTAAATATACTTCAGTCCTTTGACCAGAGAAATTAAAAACAATAGTATCAATTCCCAATTTCGTAGCAACTAATTTGCCAAATGGAAATGTAGTTTCATTTACATCCTTTATGCCATTGCTATTTTTGTCAAAAAAAGTGGATACAATCAATGAATTGTATTTCGCCCTCTCTGTGCTATCATACCTTACAACAGCAATTAGAGGATAGTATGACGTATATGTATATCCCAACAAAACAATTTTCCCATCATTCTGAATAAGTGAAGCATTACAAATATCTATATTAGAAACATCTGTCTGCACAATTCCTTTAATACCAAAAAGGCTATCTAAACTCCCGTCAAAATTGTATTTTAATAAATAAAAATCATCATTAACAGGATAAGATGTGCCTCCCCCACCGTGCCCGCCAATTACAATTTTGCCATTTTTTAAGATATTAATTGAAGTTGTATGGTTATCAATGGTACCTAATATTGGAAATACTTTTCCCCCTACTCCGAAATTATTATTCAATACTCCCGTGCTATCAAAACAAATCAATGCTATTTGTCGGTAGTTTAAACTATCATAGAAATGTCCTGTTATTACACCATTATTATTAGATGTAAGTGCCAGGGCCTCAAAATAAAAGTTTTTTGAGCCAAAATTTGCATCTGCATAACCATTGTTGCCATATGTAGTATCAAATAAACCGGAAGAAGAATAACGCATAAATGTTACGGTTTCTGTATTGGTTAGTTGATTACGATTTGCACCGCCTATATAAATATGTTCATCGGATGAGAGTGCTATCCCAAAAATTTTTTGTGTGTTTAACCCATATTCACTATTATATGAAAATGAGTTGGGTACATCTATAAATCCATTTATCCCAAAAGAACTATCCAAAGTGCCATTTGTGAAAAACTGATATAGTCTTAAATCGCTAGAGATTGAATAACCAATAAGTATTTTTCCATTTGGTCTTATGATGATATTGGTTACAGCAGGGTAATATTGAGTTTTGTACAAAAAATACTTCCCATTTACACCAAAACTTCTGTCAATTTTACCGTTAGTATTGAATCTGATTAAAAAGGTACTATCCCAATCATAAGTACCCCCGCTTGGATAATATATGGGCTGGTGACAGATTGCCAATAATTTCTGATCTTGTTGCAATGTCAGGGAATAAATTACATAACCATTTGCTTCACCATGATAAGATGTGTCGATACTGCCATTAATATTCATTCTAATTAGTTCGCCACCAAGGTAATGAGCCGGATCGTCTGAGCCATGAGAGATAATTAATTTTCCATCAGACTGTTGGGCTATTGCAAATCCCATTGAAGTGGTTGAAGGAAAAGGAGATATAACCTTCCCCCCCACCCCAAACGTCTGATCCAACACCCCAGGTTGTGCAAAAGCACCTGTAAAAAATACCATTAAAAACGCAGTTAGTAAACATTTTTTCATGGTTGTATAGTTTTCTAAATACAAGGTAGGTACTTTTTTTATTAATTACATTTCAATAAGACTACACCAAATGGCTAAAACCAATTTATTTAATGAGATTCATTTTGGTAAAATCATTTCGGTTCATATTCACAAATTAAAGAGGAGGTATTAAGCACAATTACATTCATGATTATCTACAAAAGCATTACATTGATCGAATACAGCAACTCATAATTTCAATAACAAATTCAAACATTTGCTCTTAATAAATTAACTGCACCCAGCCTGTTAATGGTCTGTTCTTTCGATTGGTAGTTATAACGTAGTAATAAGTACCTATTGGCAGCTTTCCTCCTTTGTTGGTTCCATTCCATGGTATTTTATAGCCGCTCACTGAACTAAATACTTTTTGA
>JANPGE010000060.1:0-9086 GCA_031423805.1 Segetibacter sp.
ATGGAAAATAACACTTCACTACAGCAGCAGCTTTTGGAGGCCGGCGTACACTTTGGTCACCTTAAGAAGAAGTGGAACCCAAAGATGTTACCATACATCTTTGCAGAAAAAAAAGGTATCCACATCATAGACCTTAACAAAACAGTTGAAGGTCTGCAGGAAGCTGCAGCAGCTATGAAATCTATCGCCAAAAGCGGTAAGAAAATCATGTTTGTTGCTACTAAAAAGCAGGCAAAAGAAATAGTTACAGAAGCAGCACAACGCATTAATATGCCTTATGTTACAGAACGTTGGTTAGGTGGTATGTTGACCAACTTCAACACTGTACGCAAAAGTGTAAAGAAAATGCAGAGCATTGAAAAAATGCTGAATGACGGAAGCGCTGAAAGCCTTACTAAAAAAGAACGCCTTACTCTTACACGTGATAAAGAAAAGATGGAAAAAGTGTTAGGCGGTATAGCCCAATTGGGGCGTGCCCCGGCAGCATTATTTCTTGTTGACATAGGTCACGAGCATATTGCACTTGCAGAAGCCAAGCGTTTAGGTATCACAACATTTGGTATGGTAGATACAAACTGCGATCCAAACAAAGTGGACTTTGCAGTTCCTGCAAATGACGATGCTACAAAATCTGTTGCTATCATTACCAACTACATAGCCGCTGCTATAGCAGAAGGTCTTGCAGAACGTCATGCAGCTAAAGATGAAGATGTAGAAGAAAACGACAACGAAGCAGAAAGAAAAGCAGCACGTTTACAAGCCGAGGCAGAAGCTGAAGCAGGACGTGGTGGCAGAGGTCGTGGTAACAACGCAGGTCCCGGCGGACAACCAAAGCGTCGTGTACCGGGTGGTGCAAGCCGCAGACCACAAGGTGGTGGTGGTGGACCGAGATAAGTGTAGTAGCAAGATGTTAGTAGTAAGATGTTAGACTTGAACAAAGCGACTGAACACTGCCAGTATGTTTGTCCGGGCTTTTAGAACACTACAGAGCATTATTGGCTGCCTGTCCCGTCCGAAGGCGGGATCGCACACTTGTACTGCATCTCTTTATTGATCATTTAAGCGAACAATAAAATAATAAATAACAAAGACACTAAGTCACAAAGAAGCTCAAAGCCCCTTAGTGAAACTTGGTGTCTTTGTGGTTTACAACTCATAATTCATAACTCATAACTCATAATTATTATGACCGCAACAATAACAGCAGCAGACATCAACAAACTACGTCAGGCCACAGGTGCCGGTATGATGGACTGCCGCAAAGCACTTACTGAAACAAATGGTGATTTTGAAGGTGCAATAGATTGGTTACGTAAGCAAGGACAAAAAGTAGCTGCCAAGCGTAGCGACCGCGAAGCAAAAGAAGGTGTAGTAGTTGCCAAAACTACCTTTGACCACAAAACAGGTATTGTACTTACAATTAGTTGCGAGACTGATTTCGTGAGTAAAAATGCAGATTTTGTTGCTTTTGCTACAGGCATTGCAGATGCTGCTATAGCCAACAATGTAAAGAGTGCCGAAGAACTAAACGAAGTAACCGTAAACGGTGCTAAAGTTGCTGACCTTATCAATGATAAATTAGCAGCAATTGGCGAAAAAATAGAAGTAAGCCGTTTTGAAAGAATAGACGCTGAATATGTAGCTTCATACATACATGGTGCAAACAGAATGGGTGTTTTGGTAGGCCTTAACAAAACTGCAGAAGAAGCCGGTAAAGATGTAGCTATGCAAATAGCTGCTATGAACCCATTGGCAGTAGATGCTGACAGTGTACCTGCTGAAATGGTAGAGAGAGAAAGAGCAATAGTAACTGAAACAATATCTGCAGATCCTAAAATGGCCGGCAAACCTGCTGAAATGATCGCAAAAATTGCTGACGGCAAACTAAATGCTTTCTTCAAAGAAAATACTTTGGCTGCACAGCTTTTTGTGAAAGATAACAGCAAAACAATTGCTGAATATCTTAAAGGTGTTGACAGCGAACTGAAAGTAATTGAATTCAGAAGAGTTGCTTTAGGATAATTAAAATTCAATTATATAAAATCCCGGTTGTAATTAACCGGGATTTTTTTGTTTTTGATATTTACGTAGACTATTTGCGAAATAACAATTTCTCACCTTAGCCCATTATCTTTACAATCCTTATGAAGGTAGCTATCTACAGTCGTGGTTTAGATGCAGAACAGGAAGTTCAATTGCTTACCCTGCTCGAAGAGTTGACACGGTTTCATATTTCTATAACCATTCACAAATCATTGGTTGGGCCTCATAGTGCTGTTAGTATGCTACCTGTAGATTTTACTGTATTTACTCAACACGAAGACCTTGGTACAGACACAGACTGCATTATTAGCCTTGGCGGAGACGGCACACTACTAGATGCTGCAATTCTTGTACGTGATAAACAAATACCCATCATGGGTATCAATTTTGGAAGGTTAGGATTTCTGGCGGGTATAAGCAAAGAGGAATTATCGGTAGCGGTTGAAGCATTGGCCAACAGGACATTTGTAACAGAAAAAAGAACCATGTTGCATTTAAACTCTAATATTCCACTTTTTGGAGATACGCCATTTGCACTTAATGAACTTGTTTTACACAAACGCGACATATCCCCTATGATAAAAATTCAGACTTATCTAAACGGGGAATTTCTCAATAGTTATTGGGCAGACGGACTAATTGTATCAACCCCAACCGGTAGTACGGGGTATAATATGAGCTGCAACGGGCCAATTATATTCCCGGAAAGTGCAAGTTTTGTAATAACTCCTATTGCGCCACATAATCTAAACGTACGTTCCATCGTTATACCTGATAATAACATAATTAGCTTTGAGGTTGAAGGACGATCAGATGAATTTATCTGTACTATGGATGCCCGCAGGGAAATAGTAGAAAAAGATGTTCAGCTGGCAGTTAAAAAAGAAGATTTTCCGGTGATACTTATAGGTTTGAATGAAAATAGTTTTATGTCAACTTTAAGAAAAAAATTGGCATGGGGTCTTGATACCAGAAATAAATAACTATTTTCAACAAAAAAATAGTTTTTTTGTGTTTACTAGTGCGATAATTTTTTATTGATTATGTGTATGAAAAAGTCAGTCATTGTTTTTTTTACGGTTGTGATAATGGGCATTAATACAAATGCGCAAGATATGAATGCCTATGTGCAGCAAGGTGAATTTGGTATTGCTGCTGGTATAGGCAATTATTTTGGAGATCTCAATACACGTGCATCTTTGAGTCGCCCAAAATTTAGTGCAGGTGTTTTCTTTTGTAAACAATTTGGCAGTTATATAGGTTTAAAAGTTGCAGGCAATTATGCCCGTTTGGGGTTTTCTGACCTATACAGTGTTAATCCTGTACAAAAGGCTAGAAACTTAAGTTTCAACACAAATATTTGGGAGTTTTCTGTTAGTGGTAATTTTAATTTTTTTAAATTTTTCCCCGGAATATCAGGTTATGCCTATACTCCTTATGTATCTTTAGGGGTGGGCGTTTTTTCATACGACCCTTACGCCTACTATTATGGCGAAAAGCAATATTTGCGTCCTTTGGGTACAGAAGGGCAGGGCAGTTCTGCATATCCTGATCGTAAACCTTATGGATCTATGGCCGTGTGTTTTCCATTTGCGGTAGGGATGAAATATAATATGAACGAGTCCATTAATGTTTTTGCTGAAATTGGCTACAGATTTACAACAACAGATTATCTGGATGACGTAAGTACTACATTTGCTCCTGATGCATTTCCTAACGGGCAGCCCGAAATTAACTACCTGCTAAGTGATCGTAGCTACGAGCTGGGCGACAGAATAGGTATTAAAGGACGGCAAAGAGGTAACAGTCAACAAAAAGATGCCTATGTACTTGCCCAAATTGGAGTATCGTTCAATATTTCGTCTTACAGATGTCCAAGACCTTAATAAAAATAATTCCGTATAAAGTAAAAAGGTTACCGATTGGTAACCTTTTTACTTTTATATATTTTTGTTGAAAGTAATGGCATTAAGCAACTTTGAGCATACTCATTTTACTCTTACTAAATTGTCTTTCAGCATATTCCAAAGTGACATGCAAAGTTTTTTGACCAGAACTTGGCAATTCATACATAGCATCTGTAAGTATGCTTTCGCAAATGCTTCTTAACCCACGTGCTCCTAATTTGTATTCCATAGCTTTAACTACCATGAAATCATAAACATCGTCATCTATGGTTAATGCAATACCTTCCAATTCAAACAACCTATTGTATTGTTTAATGATGCTGTTTTTAGGTTCGGTAAGTATTGCTCTTAGTGTTTCGGTATCTAGTGGATTGAGATAAGTAACAACGGGCAAACGACCCAATAATTCAGGTATTAATCCAAATGATTTCAAATCCTGTGCATTGATAAACTGCAATAGGTTTTTACGCTGATAATCCTGCAATTGTTTGTTTACATTAAACCCTATAGCATTAGTATTTACTCTCCTTGCAATTACTTTATCAATACCGTCAAAAGCTCCTCCGCAAATGAAAAGGATATTTTGAGTATTTACCTTAATCATTTTCTGCTCCGGATGTTTGCGTCCACCCTGTGGCGGAACAAGCACTTCGGTACCTTCAAGCATTTTCAATAACCCTTGCTGAACTCCTTCGCCACTTACATCACGGGTTATAGATGGGTTATCACCCTTACGGGCAATTTTATCTATTTCATCAATATAAACTATACCTCTTTCTGCTGATGTTACATCATAATTGCAGTTTTGCAATAGACGTGTTAGCATACTTTCTACATCTTCGCCTACATATCCGGCTTCTGTAAAAACGGTAGCATCTACAATGGCAAACGGAACATTGAGTAAACGGGCAATTGTTTTAGCAAGCAGAGTTTTTCCGGTACCGGTTTCTCCGACCATTACAATATTGCTCTTTTCGATCTCTATCTCATTTTCAACCTGCTTGTATTGAAGCCTTTTGTAATGATTGTAAACTGCAACGGCAAGTACTTTCTTTGCATCATCTTGTCCTATGATATACTCGTCTAAAAACTTTTTGATTTCAATAGGCTTTCGTACAGTTAATTTAAATGAAGATGTTTGACTATCAGGTTTTATCTGTAGTTCCTGCGCTATTATCTCTTGTGCATGTTCCACGCAATTCTCACAAATATGACCATCCTGACCGGCAATGAGTATTTTAACCTCATCGCGGCTTCTTCCACAAAACGAACAATGTAAATGACTCTGTTTAGGCATAATTTTAATAATATCTGCAAACATTAAAAGAAAAACAATCTTTTAGATGCAGAACAAGACTACAAAAATATATAAAATCGCTGCTATAAATATTTAAAAAACTATAAATTTAAAATATTGCAAAATAATCTATAGTTTATCTACTACATAATCAGCAATACCATAATCAAGTGCCTCTTTTGCATCCATCCAATAATCACGATCAAAATCTTTCATAATTTGTTCAAACGATTTTCCACAGTTTTCTGCAAGTATTCTTGCACCCAATTCTTTAGTCTTTTGTGTTTGTATTGCCTGTATTTCCAGATCAGCACTGGTACCCTGATAGTATCCACCAAGGCTAGGTTGGTGTATCATAACTTCCCCATGAGGAAAAATGCCTCTTTTACCCTTAACACCTGCACTTAATAAAATAGAACCCATACTTGCTGCCAAACCCATGCAGATAGTATTTACAGGAGAACTTAGCATCTTCATCGTATCGTAAATAACCATACCACTAGTAACAACCCCTCCCGGACTATTTATGTAAAAAGTTATTTCCTCACCCGGTTTATCATTGTCCAAAAGAATAAGTTTTGTAACTACATCTCTTGCACTTTTATCGTCTACCACACCCCATAAATAGAGCGCTCTTTTTTCAAAAAAGATTTTTTCCATCTTTTTTGACAGGGCTTTATTCTCCGCTGACGGGTCTTCTTTGGGCTTTTCTTCTTCGTCCTCCATTCTTACTGAAGACAATATGTATTTTGAATTATAGTTCATTATAAAATAATTTATCCTCTGATTTTTTAGTCTTTGTTTAATTTTCTTGGATTGATAAGTAATACTTCATCTACTAAACCATAGGCTTTAGACTCTTCAGCACTCATCCAAAAATCTCGATCGCTGTCTTTAGCAACTTCTTCTGTTGTTTTGCCTGAATGAAAAGCTATGATTTCGTAAAGTTCATGCTTGATTTTCTTAATTTCATTTACAGTAATCTGTATATCTGTAGCCTGACCACCAATACCACCACTTGGTTGATGCATCATAATGCGGCTATGCTTGAGTGCTGTGCGTTTACCTTTTACACCTGCACACATGAGCACTGCACCCATACTTGCTGCCATACCGGTACATATTGTAGAGATATCTGGACCAATGAACTGCATAGTATCATAAATTCCTAATCCTGCATAAACACTACCGCCCGGACTATTAATATACATCTGAATATCGCGGTTACGATCTGTACTTTCAAGAAACAACAATTGGGCAGTAACAATATTGGCCACATAATCATTGATAGCCTCACCCATAAAGATAATTCTATCCATCATCAGCCGGCTAAAAACGTCCATACTTGCAACATTCATTGGCCTTTCTTCTATGATATAGGGAGTAAGGTTGGTGATGTTGTGTTGTTGATAATTGTGCAAAGTAGCACTGCTGATATTGCGGTCTTTTATAGCAAATTTTTCAAATTCTTTTCCAAAATTCATTCTTTATATTTTATAAAAGTGAAGATAAGGGTTGTATGTTAAAATGAAACATTGAACAGTCAAATACTATGCAAAACAAAATTTGCGACAAAATAGCATCTTGCTAACGCTTTTTGTCGGATTTTGTTATATACCTGAAATAAAAAAGAGACAAGTTTTAAGCTGTCCCTTTTTTATTTTATAATGTCATCAATATTACATGCATTTCATTATTAATTCAACCCAGTATGAAGTTAATGCTGATGATTGTGTTGCATGGCCTGTAACTCTTCTGCACTCACCTGATTTTCTATTACATTTACTTCTTCTTCTAATTTGTCAAACATTTTAATAGTTTGCAGCTGATAATAAGTATTCTCTATGAATTTTTTATCCTTAAGCATACTGTCTGCATAACTATCTAACCAAGGGGCATCATCCATACTTTGCATACCCATATACCCCATTACTTGTTGTTTTGCATAGTCTTTTATTTCATTTGGCAAAACCTGTAATTGATACTTCTCGGTTAGTTGATTGGTAATAAGACTCCACTTCAATGAATTTTCAAAGGAAGGATATTCCTTTTCAGCTTCATCGGCAGTTTTTGGTTCCTCCTGTCCCTGCTGCATCCATTTTTTCAAAAAGGTTTCAGGAAAGTCAATATGGGTATGGTCAACCAACTGATGATAAATCTGATCTCCTAATTGATTTTTAGATTGTATGTCCCACTGAGCCTGAATGCCTGCTTTTATTTCTTTTTTAAAATCTTCTTCGTTCGCAATATTTTTTCCAGGAAAAGACATTTCAAAAAATTCTTCATTCATTTCGGGCTTTTCTATAAGACCTACCTTGGTAATTTTCATTTCAAAAAATTTATCTCCGGCAGTTGCATCGTCTTTAGGCAATCCTAAATCTCCTATTATCCATTCTCTTTCTTTTTCGTCAAATGCATTTTTCAATTTAATTACAAGGGTGTCATCATTCTTTTTGCCCATCAACTGTCCACGATAATTCTCTGCAAAATATTTTACTAAAAGCGAATTGCCTTTACTAATACCGCCTTCTATTGCATTGCCCAGCTCGTCAGTTTCTGTGAAAGTAACATTGAGTACATTATCTTCTGAAGTAACGGTTTCAGGATCGGTCATTTTGCCATGTCTGATTTTCAATCTTTCAATTTCCTCATTTATCATGGTATCTGTTACATTTACCTTGTGTTTGGTAACAGTTATCTTTTTAGGATCTATTTCAATTGGTGGCTTTAAGCCTATTTCAAAAGCAAATGCATAATCAGCAGGGTTGTTCATGTCTAACTGACGTGCATCAGAATCAATTGGTAAGGGTTGTCCAAAAATGTCCAGCTTTTCTGTTTGCATGTATTGGTTCAGTTCCTTTTCAACACTACGCAAAACCTCTTCAGTGAAAACACTTTTACCATACATTTTTTTGATCATTCCGGTTGGCACCAACCCCTTTCTGAAGCCGGGAATGTTTGCAGTTTTTGCATATTTTTTTAAAGACTGCTCAAATGCAGGCAGATAATCGCTTGTAGAAACAGTGACGGTGAGTTTGTCAGTCAACTTACCGGTATTTTCTCTTGAAATAGTTGCCATAATTCAGAAAATGTTCCCTAGCCCCTTCTTAGGAAAAGTTTAGCTTAATAATATTAAAAAAACCCCTTTGGGGAAAGGGGCTTGTGCGGATGATAGGGGTCGAACCTACATGCCTTGCGGCGCCAGATCCTAAGTCTGGTGCGTCTGCCAATTTCGCCACATCCGCATTGTGGGGTGCAAAAGTAGGGGTTTTGATAAATACAAAATCAAGAAATTTTAAAAAATGTGTAAGGATGGCAAAAAATATTTGCTTAAGAATTATGATTTTCTACCTGACGGGAGGTTTGTTTTGTCTACTTTAAAAAATCATTTTAATATTATTTGAAACTTTTTTTGCCAAAATGAAAACCGCTCCTATATTTGCACTCCAATTTTGAAAGGGAGCATAGTAAAACTTTCATTATCTGGTAAATGGAGCATAGCCAGTTGGTTTAGAGCATTCCGTTTTAAGACGGAAGAGTCCGTGAAAAAATTGAAAAATTTGGGAGCATAGCTCAGTTGGTTTAGAGCATCTGCCTTACAAGCAGAGGGTCCGCGGTTCGAACCCGTGTGCTCCCACAAACAAAGGTTGTCCTAACAGGCAGCCTTTTTTTATTTCTAAAACTTTTAAAGCATATCGCAATTGATTTACAGCATCCCGATTTGCAATCGGGAGGGTCCGCGGTTCGAACCCGTGTGCTCCCACAAAATACCTTACTAAAAGAGGGAATACTTTAAGGCATTAATTATTATTTAATCAATTAAAAACTTTCTTAGTTTG
>JANPGE010000061.1:0-11018 GCA_031423805.1 Segetibacter sp.
TAAAAATATATAAAGTGTAACCTATGTTATGCTACAATAGTGAGCCTTAACCGCCCTTAAGGGCAACCATAAAATTCGGTTGTTCTTAACGGTAAGCGAAAAGTGTAACCTATGTACTGCTATACGACAATTAGGGTTTAAAAATATTTTTTTTATGGAGAATAGTCGAATTGATAATAATAAAATCAGGCAAATTACCTTTTACGTGTTGTTGGTTTTTTTGTTTGTTTTTCTCTTTTTACAAATGCATGCTTTTCTTTCTGCTTTTTTGGGAGCAATTACTTTTTACATGCTTTCCAGAAAAATAATGAAAAACATGGTTGAGAAAAGAAAATGGAAAAAAGGAATGGCGGCGACGGTAATATTAATTGTTTCATTTCTTGTGGTATTACTTCCCATTTGGTTGTTCATTAACATTATTACAAGCCGTGTTGGGTATGTTGTTGATAATTCTAATAAAATTATGGAGGCTATCAATAAATTTCTGTCAAAGATTGAAACCCGCTTTCATATAGATATACTGGGCACGGTAAATACCAATAGCATTAGTACTACAATTGCCCGTTCGCTTAGAGATATTGTAACTGCAACTTTTAACTCACTTACTTCGGTAGTACTGATGTATTTCATTTTGTACTTTATGCTTATCAGTCGCAATGAACTTGAAAAATGGATGTACGAATTCATTCCTCTGAAAGAGGACAATACAAAACTTTTAGGCAAGGAAATGAAAAGCCTGGTCATATCCAATGCTATCGGCATACCGATGGTTGCAATTTTACAGGGGTTCGTTGGTCTAATTGCTTATTTGGTATTGGGTGTCAGTGATGTATGGTTTTGGTTTACGTTTACCTGTATAGCATCTATGCTTCCCTTTTTGGGGTCTGCATTAGCTTATGTGCCGCTAAGCATTGTATTGTTTGCACAAAATCATAATTGGCAGGGCATTGCATTGTTGATTTACGGAATTGTCATCATTGGTACTGTAGATAATGTTTTTAGGTTTATGATTCAGAAAAAAATGGGAGATGTTCACCCGCTGATTACTGTCTTTGGGGTAGTCATTGGCATAAACATTTTCGGATTTATAGGGCTCATATTTGGTCCAATCCTTATTTCCATTTTTATAATACTTGTTAAAATATACATGAATGAATTTATAGAACAAAGAAAACCAACCACTAACGAAATGGAATTAAAATAAAGTGATACACCTTAAGAACTTTTAACTTGTCTTCACACAATAAAAGGTCTATTTTGGCCGTCCTATAAAAACACGTACCCTTTAAAATAGTCCGATAGATGTTAGGAACAACCAAAAAGGCTGTGAAGCTTTGTTTACTTTTAATTTTTATTGTATCACTAAAATTAAATGCCCGGGGTTTCTCTGATGGCACCAAACCCGGTGATAAAAATTTCCCTTCCTTATTATCAAATTTAGCTAATTCGCCTTTACTAAAGAAAACGGCAGATTCTATCTACGACC
The DNA here is from genome assembly GCA_031423805.1 of Segetibacter sp. Taxonomy (GTDB): domain Bacteria; phylum Bacteroidota; class Bacteroidia; order Chitinophagales; family Chitinophagaceae; genus Segetibacter. The sequence continues at coordinate 1,487 of JANPGE010000061.1, forward strand.
TTATAAGTCTTGGTCAATATGGATTAGAAAAGGATGTATTTTTCAATGCATACAAAGGATTTGAAGTATTAAAAAACAAAGGTTTACTGCACAAAACAAGTATACTTACCATTTGCGATTACAGTCAAAGCAGCATCAACAAAAGGTTGTATGTTATTGATTTGAAAAGCAGCAGGTTGTTGTTTAATACTTATGTAACGCATGGCCGCAACAGTGGTGATGAGTTTGCTACAAGTTTCAGCAATTATGAAAATAGCAACAAAAGTTGTCTTGGGTTCCTAGTAACCGGCGCAACCTACAATGGTAAAGCAGGGCTAAGTATGACATTTGATGGCATGGAGCCGGGCATAAATGACAGGGTAAAAAGCCGTTCAATAGTGCTTCACGGTTCACACTTCGTAGCAGCATCTGTTTATGCAAACGGAAATGAAATCAGCAAAAGCCTTGGCTGCCCTGCAGTACCTTACGGCATACATACCCGAATTATAGATGCTATTAAAGGCGGCAGTTGTTTTTTTATATATCATCCTGACCGTTGGTATAAGAATACATCCAAAATACTGAATGCAGCTTATGACCTGAAGCCTTCTGTTGAGATACCTAATATAGCCATTCAATCATCAGATATTCAACCTGAATTAAGTGGAAAATAAGCAATGGATTATTTCTCCATTGCTTTATAAATCACATCCATAATAGAAGCCCTTACTTTCATTCGTTGCAATTTATTTCCTTCCGTTTTTTCGTAAGCTACACGATTGCTAAGAAAAATATAAACAAGATTGTGTGCAGGGTCTGCCCAAACACATGTACCTGTAAAACCTGTGTGGCCAAACGTTAGCGGCGACACATTTGTAGCAGGATATGGAGCAGGATTGGTAGCATTATCTTTTTCAGGTTTATCAAATCCAAGCCCTCTTCGGCTTACCTCGCTATTGTAAGCGGTAAATTTATCTATCGTTGATTTTTGAAGATAGCGGACACCGTTCATTTCACCACCATTGAGCAACATTTGAAACAACTTAGCCAAATCATACGCATTGCTAAACAACCCTGCATGACCTGCAACACCGCCTAACATAGCTGCAGCCGGGTCGTGTACATCACCCTGTAACAACTGTTGCCTGAAGGTTATCTCCTGCGCAGTAGGAACTATTTTTTCTACTGGAAAATATTGCCTCGGCGAAAATCTTGTAGTAGTCATTTGCAGCGGTATGTAAAAGGTATCTTTCACATAATCCTGCAGTGCCTGACCCGTTATTGACTCCACAATTTTTCCTAGAAAAATAAAATCATTGTCACTGTATTCATAAGTGTTTTCAGGACCAAGTTTGCTGTCCAGAATAGCCTGATACATGGTATCTACATAATCCTTCCTTAAAAAAATACCCTCGGCTACTTTTACATTAAACACATCATCCTGCTTGTAATGATACAAAGATGGGAATGGTTGTCCATCCTTATCCATTGTTTTGAGGCTAAAGGGAATCCATGCTTTTAAACCCGCCTGATGCAGCAGTACATTGTTGATGAGTATGTTTTCTTTGTTGCTTCCTTTTACCCAGGGTAAATAATCTCCCAATGTTTTATTGATATCCAAACGCCCCTGTTCGTACAACTTCATGACAGCAATAGTTGTGGCTGCAACTTTGGTCACTGACGCCAAATCATAAATCATATCTCCCTTTACACGTTGTTGTTTATCAGAAAAAGTAAACCCATATGATTTATCAAAAACTACTTTTCCATCCTTAGCAACCAATACAACACAACCGGGTGTAGCCCGTTGCGCAATAGCATCATTGGCAATAGAATCTATTGTGTTTAAAACAGATGAATTCAACCCAACACTTTCAGGATTGTCATAGGGCAATACTTCTGAAGTTATAATGCCTGAACCATAAGCATATTGTGAAGAAACAGTTACAGGCAGTGTACCCTTTGCCTCAATTTTGCCTGTGAGTAAGTCAACTGCAAGTCCCTGTGTTATATCATCATCTTCATAACAAGCAACAAGGTTGTTAGCGGTAGAAGCAATGTTTTTAATAGCATAAGGATTGCCAAATACAAAGGTGATGGTTTTCTTTGTAGCCTGTAATGTATTAACAAGATTATACGCCTCCGGCGAAATGCCAAAGCGGTTTGCAGGCCTGCGGCTATATCCATGAAGACCGATAATAATTTTATCAAATTTAGATAATAAAGGAAGTATGGCATTCACTTTATCAGTGCTATCCTTTTTACCAAAAGTAAAAATTGTTGCACCATACTTATCATGCAATTTGTTTGCAAAAGTATTGGCCTTGTCAGTGCCAATTCCTATATAAGCTGTTTTATATTTTAAACTCCCTTCTTCATTTTTTATCTTCAAATTACTTCCCTCATTACTGTTGTTTCCTGCCTGTAGATTTAGTACATCGTTACTCGCATTCTCTTTTCCTGAAAACTTATCCAACGGCATTATCAATTGCTCCTTATTTCCGCGAAGCGGTAATACATCCCTGTCGCAAAGGGCAAGTAACGTTAGCGCATTTGCAGCAATTTCGCTTTTTATTTTTGCCGTATTAATATTCAAATCATTTACAAGATTTGTTGTATCAACAGTGGTAGATACATTCAGGCCTGCATTGTATTTTGCTAACAATACTTTTTTTACTCTTGCTTCAATGTCTTGTTTGTCTATTTTATTTTTTCTGATTGCTTTTCTGATTCCTTTTATGCTGCCTTTAATGTCTTCAGGCAGGCATAAAATATCATTACCCGCAATAATAGATTGCACAGAAGCTTCGCCTGAAGGAAAAAATTTGGTAACGCCTTTCATTTCAAGTGCATCGGTAAACGTTAGGCCTTTGTAACCAAGTTCCTTGCGTAGTAAACCCGTAACTGCATTGTAGGATAGTGAGGTAGGCCTGTTAGGCGTACCATCTATCGTAGGAACAAACAAATGAGCAACCATTATGCTCAAAACACCTGCTTTAATCATCTCTTTAAAAGGATATAATTCCATTGAATCTAGTTGCATTCTTGATTTATTAATAACCGGTAAATCATAGTGAGAATCTACCGAAACATCTCCATGACCGGGAAAGTGTTTGGCGCAGGCTATGATACCTGCATCCTGCATTCCCTTCATATACTCAACTCCAAACTTTGCTACCTTGAATTTGTCCTCGCCAAAACTTCTATCGTTGATGACGGGATTATCCGGGTTGTTATTAATGTCTACTACAGGGCCAAAATTTACATGTATACCCATTCTTTTGCATTGTTCTCCAACAGCCTTTCCCATTGCATACACAATAGATGCATCTGCCATGGCCCCTACCATCAATTGATGTGGAAAATTCAATACACTATCCAACCGCATACCCAAACCCCACTCACCATCTATGGTTATCAGCAATGGCGTTTTTGCAATTGACTGATAATAATTCGTCAACACTGCCTGTCTTACCGGCCCACCCTGAAAGAAGCACAATCCGCCTACTTTGTATTTCTTGATATCCGCCATTACACTATCAATATGTCCCTGACCTTTATTGCTATGTGCTCTTATGATAATCAGTTGTGCTATACGTTCATTTTTATTAAGTGAATTGTAGACACTATCTACCCAACTTACTGCCGGAAGTGTACTCCTGTATTGGCAGTATCCACCTGCAAAAGCATAAAGTAAAAGTCCGGTCAAAAAATATTTCTTCATCGTTTGTATTTGCAACCTAAGATTTTGTCATCATAAAATCAACAGATGTGAATTGCTTTAATGAAAATTTATGTTACAAACATTTGTATTTAGGATAGTTGTATTGGCAGCCTGTTCATTAAGAATAATAATCAAAGGTTACAAGATTCTTTTTGTGCCGTTAGGTACAGAATGTTGGTAGCTGGCAATTCAATCAGCAATCAAAAGTCCCGTAGGGACGATACATAAATGAAAATAACAACCTGGAAACATTTCGTGCCTAAATGCACTTCAAAACAAATATACTCGTGTTTATCTACCGGTATTTAGTACCTAACGGCACATTCAACCCTTGATTAGCATTACAAATACTCATTGGCATCAACTTTAAAAACATAGAAATAGGTATATAACTCTTCGGCAAAAAGAGATTGGGGATATATAAGGTTTAGGCACAGTACATTGGTAATTGCGGGAACATTTTCTTGGGTTTGTTAGCAAAAGGGAATAACGTAAGCCAGGCACAAAAAAAGAGGCCCGCAAATACGAGCCTCTATAAATATACTTATAAAGAGATTATTATCTGAAAGAAGCCCTTGGACCGCCCACAGCGTAAGTTGCCTGCATCCGTGTATTTTGACCTGCACTAAACATATACATACAGGCATCATCTGTATAATCCATGTAGTTCATAGTCATCATAATAGGAGTGCCTGTGCAACTACTTCTGATACCCGGAGCCGGACAACCGTAATTGGCCCCTGTATGCAATGGAGTATCTCCCACCAAATCATTTCCACAAGTTGCATCGCCCCAAATGTGTCTTAGGTTCAACCAATGTCCCACTTCATGTGTAGCTGTTCTGCCTAAATCATAGGTGCTGGTGTAATATCCACCTGCAAATTTAGCCCTACTACCAAAAGCCAATGTTGTTATGACAACTCCATCAGTAGCCGATGATCCACCTGGAAACTGTGCGTAACCCAATATTCCGCCACCCATATTACAAGCCCACAAGTTCAGTTTTGTAGAAGGACTACTTGGGTCTAAGCCTCCACGATTAGACTTTTTCATAGCATCATTGGTGGTCCAGCTTGTTTTATTGGTACTTTTTCTGACAACTGCATCTAAAACAAAACGAATTTTTGTATCACCCGCCTTAACAGATGTAAAAGTGCCTGGAACATTTACAATGTCACTGTTACTTGCACTAAAATCTTCATTAAGCACATCAATTTGTGATTGAATCTGATTCAATGAAATATTTTCGGCCGCAGTTCTGTATAATACATTTACAACAACCGGAATAATCATTGTATCTCCTGAAAGTCTTTGCAGGTATGGATTTTCAGAAAAATTTCTGGTAAAGTCTTCTATCTTTTCCATTCGTTGTCTTAACGTAGGATCAGCTTTTAATTGTTCTGCAAGCACATCTGCAGATGCACATTTTCTTTCAGTAATAATTGCGTTTTCTCCAGAAGTACTTTCATTAGCTACATTGTCAACTTTACTACAGGATGCCATTAACAGGACTCCTGCTAAAAAAGGAAGCAAAATTTTTCTCATGATTAATTTTTTTAGGTGGAAAAAAGGGATGACAATAATTGACACCAATTATTATCTGATGCTGAAAGTAATTTATTTTTTGAAAAAGGGAGTATTTTTTTTGGGAAATAAACCACAGAGAAAATGCGGAAGTTTTTCACAGAGAATAAGGGGAGAAGTCTCATTAAGAATCATCTTATTAAGATGACAATTGCCTAAAAGCGGTTTTTCAGAAATAGGAATAAACAAACAGTCCACTACAATAATTCGTAGTGGACTGTTTGTAAAAATATTTTTTAAAGATTTATCTGAAACTTGCTCTCGGCCCGCCTACAGCATAAGTTGCCTGCATTCTTGATTTTTGACCGGCACTGAACATATACATACAAGCATCGTTTGTATAGTCCATGTAGTTCATAGTCATCATGACAGGTGTGCCTGTGCAAGTGCTTCTTGCTCCCGAAGCAGGGCAACCGTAGTTGGCACCGGTGTGCAATGGAGTATCACCTACAAGATCATCACCACAAGCGGCATCGCCCCATATATGTCTTAGGTTAAGCCAATGGCCTACTTCATGTGTTGCAGTTCTGCCAAGGTCATAGGTACTCATATAGTAACCGCCTGAAAATTTAGCCCTGCTGCCAAATGCTTTGTTTAGTATTACGACACCATCAGAGGAAGATGGGCCACCCGGAAATTGAGCGTATCCTAACAAACTGCTACTTAAAGTACAAACCCATAAGTTGAGTTTTGTAGTTGGAGAAAGTGCATTTAAGCCACCTTTGGTAGATTGCTTTACATAATTATTTGACGAAAAACTGGTAAGTGTTGTTAATTTCCGTCTTACAGAATCCAGTTTGAATCTGATTTTCGTATCGCCGGCTTTTACAGATGTAAATGTTCCGGGAATATTAACAGCGTCTGCATTGGCACCGCTGAAATCTTCGTTTAGTACTGCTATCTGTGCTTGTATCTGACTCAATGAAATATTTTCTGCTGCGGTTTTATAAATTACATTCACCACTACCGGTATAATCATAGAGTCGCCGGAAAGGCGCTGCATGTTGGGGTCATTGATAAAACGTTGGGTAAAGTTTTCAATTTCATCCATACGTAGTCTCATGGAGGGGTCAGCCTTTAGCTGTTCCTGTAGTGCTTCATACGATCCGCACTTTCGTTCGGTTGGTGCTGCGCCGGGGTCTTCGCCGCTTATATTGTTTGCAACATCTCCTTTTTGGCAGGCCGTTGCAAGCATAGCAAGTGCAATAAATGAGAGAAGGTTTTTCTTCATAATTTTTTTAAATTTTGATTTAGAATATTGGATCCGTTAATGAACGGGAATAATTAAAAACGTTTTTGCTTTTTGAAAATGTATCTGTTGATTGATTATATTTTTGGGAAAGGTTTGTACCGTTTTGGGAAACCAGAACTTTAGTTATCGAATTGATAACCACATTGTAAATCAGGAGTTTTTCGCAGATAAGTAAGAAGGAAAAATTCGAAAGGAAAAATTTCATGTTTGAAGATAGAGGAAAACGAAAAATGAGCCCTTATTTAACTATCAAAGCAACTGGTGCTAAGTTTCCTATATCTTCCGAAAAAGGTAACTGAATTTTAATTTCATCAAATACCAATACGCTTCCTGGCTGAACTTGTTTCAATATTTTTAAAGTTTCATCATCAAATACAGATCCCACATTGTTATGAGTTAAAGTTTTATTTTTAAAACTATAGTAGACAACAAAAGAAACTATTTTACTAGAATCTATTTTACTGCTATCATCGACATAATTAAATGCTATTTTTCTTGCTTTTTTCAAATCTTTTGCAGTAAGCACTAATTTTCCTCTGTAATTATATTTTGAATTTGTAAAAATTATTTCTTTTGCTTTCCGATTATATACTACCGGCAATTTGAATGACCAAAAACCGTAATCCTCTACAACCTGTGTATTATTTAATCGTTGTAATGCCTTTCTTAATTTGTTACGGATTTTTTCTGAATAGGAAAGTCTTACGCCTTCATTTTTAGATAATAACGAAATATACTGTCGTTCTGAAAAAATTAACGATTGATCAACATAGTTATCTATGCAATACATTGAATCTAAGTATTTAGCACATTTAGAATCACCAGCTTTAAATTTTTTATAGTTAATGACTTTGCCATATACAGTTACAAAGATGGTTCCTTTGCTGTTATCAGATATGCTAACACTATCAATATCTTTCCATTTGATTACTGACAATTTATCTTTCAAAACAATGCTAGGGACTACAAGTTCCCTTGAATTTTTCAAAGCTATTGGAAGTTGTTGGTTTAATGAATACGCATATTTTTTAAAAAGTTTATTCAACTGCCTTGCCTGACCAAACATTATATCTGAAACGCCCAATAGTATAAACAAGCAAAAAAATTTCATTCAATAAGTTTAATAATAAGACCGTGTCATTATAGTGATATGTGCAGCCTAAAACTAATGCACAAAAGATAAATTTACCAAGAAAACGTGGTTCCTGCCATTTATGCTTTTACATCCATTAAAACCAAAGGATAAGCATAATGTTTCACCCTTGTAGCAAAGATTTATACCACAAAAAAACCGGATCACTTTTCAGCAACCCGGTAAACCTATATTTATTTTATAAAAACCCTACAACTGCTTTATCCAAATGCGTATGTCATGTGGTGCATTTTCATCGCCCCCAAAGTATGGGAATAACTGGTAGCCATCGGCTTTTGTAGTTGTACTTGCACGGGCCATATTTAGCACAACCCCATTAAGTGTAAAAATATAATTTTCACCCGCTACTTTTATAGAGTAGTCATTTTCTGCTCCTAAAACTACTGTTCCAATCTCTTTAAGATCCAAAACAGAATTGTTGTACGTATAGGCAAAAATATGCAGTGCATTGTTGAGCCAACGCCATCCAAACCGTGCACTAAACTGATGATGCGGAGCATTGTTGTCGCTAAAGCCATAAAGCTTATTGATATCTTTCTGATTGGTTGGATCAACTGTTTGATATATAGCCGAACTATCGAACTTAACCTTAAATTTCAATTCGGAATAACTCACAGAAGCAAATGTGTTGTAGCTGCTGTATTGTTCGCCTTGCTTAATAAGGTATTGCACATATTCTTTATTAGCAGGTACCGGATCGGTTACAATTGGTGGGTCTTGAATTTTGCCTGTGCTAATGTCAATGTCTTTGGAGCAGGAGGCCAGCAATAGCATGGCAGCTCCAATGGTTAATAACCTGGTTTTCATATTGTATGGATTTTTAGGATTTTATTTTCGTTTTGCAAAGAAATAGCCGATAACCACTTCGTCCTGTCGCTGAAAATGAAAATGCGATTGCAGAACATTACTTTTGCTATTCTTAAAACGATTTTAGTGTGGCTGATATTATACAATTATTACCTGACAACATTGCCAACCAAATAGCCGCCGGTGAGGTAATTCAGCGCCCAGCAAGCGCTGTAAAGGAATTATTGGAAAATGCGGTGGATGCCGGAGCAACTGAAATCAAACTAATTGTGTCCGATTCGGGCAAGAATCTGGTGCAGGTAGTTGACAACGGCAAGGGCATGAGTGAAACCGATGCCCGTATGAGCTTTGAAAGACACGCGACTTCCAAAATTTCTAATATAGAAGACCTTTTCAGAATAAAAACCATGGGTTTTAGGGGCGAAGCGTTGGCTTCTATAGCAGCTGTTGCACAAGTGGAATTAAAAACACGCCGAGCGGACGATACCTTGGGCACTTTTCTGGAAATAGATAACAGTGTAGTAAAAAAACAGGAACCATGTGCTACTGCCGTTGGCACCAACATCAGTATGCGCAACCTGTTTTTCAATGTGCCGGCCCGCCGCAATTTTCTAAAAAGCAATGCGGTAGAAATGCGCAACATTGTAGATGAATTTATCAGGGTTGCTATGGCTTTTCCCCATATCTTTTTTTCCCTTACGGGAAATGGGCAACAGGTATTTCATCTGGAAAGCGGCAGCCTCAAACAAAGGGTTTTACAAATATTGGGCTCCTCTTACACGACTAAATTGGTAAGTGTAAAAGAAGAGACCGATTACATGAATATATATGGTTTTGTTGGCAAACCCGATACGGCAAAAAAAACCCGTGGCGATCAGTACTTTTTTGTCAATAACCGATTTATTAAAAGCCCCTACCTGAACCATGCGGTTATGAATGCCTACGGCGAAATGATTGCCCGGGACAGTTTTCCCATGTATGTTTTGTTTATTGATTTGGATCCGGGGCAGATAGACATAAATGTACACCCTAC